>JAADIB010000281.1 GCA_013151565.1 Chlorobiota bacterium | reverse complement strand
ATTGATTAATACTCATAATATTAAATATATAGTTATTCATAATGAAAAAGGGGAATTATATTTGAAGAGCAATTATGAAAATGCAGTAATAGAAAATTATAGAGATTCCCATAAGGGAAATATTTCTGCAGATAAATCTACGTATAAAACGTCTCTTCCAATTAAATTCAGAAACAAAAACTTAGGTACTCTTTATATAGGTTATTCTTTAACGGAACTTTATGCAGAAATAGCTTTAATGAAAAGACATATTGCTATTGTCAGTTTTGTAATTTTTCTCATTGGTATTTTTATAATACTGGTGATAGAACGTTTTATAACCAGGCCGTTAGTAGATATGGTTAGAACTGTTCAACAAGTTGCTGGGGGAGATTTAACAATAAGAGCTGAAATAAAAACAAATGATGAAGTGGGATTTCTTGCACATTCTTTCAATGAAATGTTGGATGAAATTGAAAAATCAAATGAGGAACTTGAAGTAATAAATAATGAGCTTGAAATTAGAGTTAGAGATAGAACTGCAGAACTGGCGGATGCGATAGAATCGCTTCAAAAAGAAAATAAAGAGAGGAAACTTATTCAGAAAGCTTTAAGAGCTAGCGAAGAAAGGTTTAGAGGTTTGTTTGAGAATTCCACAATAGGTATTTATCGCTCAACTCCTGAAGGGAGAGTTCTTATGGCAAATCCCACATTAATAAAAATGCTGGGGTATTCGTCACTAAAAGAAATTCAAAACATTGGTAATATTTCCGAAGGTTATTTAAATGCTTCAGCAAGGAATAGATTTAAGAATCTTTTAAAACAAAATGAAAAAATATTTGGGTTTGAAGAAGCCTGGAAACGTCCTGACGGTTCCGTTATTTATATAAGAGAAAGTGCCAGATCAATAAGAGATGAACAAGGAAATATAATTTATTATGAAGGTTCGGTTGAAGATATTACATCAAAGAAAATTATTGAAAAAGAATTAATTGAAGCAAAAGAAAAAGCAGAAGCATCTTTAAAGCTAAAATCAGATTTCCTCGCTCAAATGTCACATGAAATTAGAACACCTGTAAATAGTATTTTAAGTTACACTTGTTTACTGAAAGACGAGCTGGATGGTACAATTCCTGAAGATTTACAATTTAGTTTCGACATGATAAATAACGGTGGTAGAAGGTTAATTAGAACTATCGATATGATATTAAATATGTCGGAACTGCAAACCGGAACTTTTGAGATTAAACGCGAAGAATTTAATTTAGTTCAAGATATTCTTAATCCTTTAGTCGGGGAATTTCGATCAGCAGTAAATAGTAAAAATTTAGATCTAATAATTAATAAAAAGCTTAATACCGATGATCTTATAGTTAATGCCGATACTTATTCCTTTACTCAAACTTTTGCTAATCTTATAGATAATGCAATTAAGTATACAAATGAAGGCAGAATCATTATAAATATATTGCAAACAGAGAAAGGTGCAGCCGTTGAAGTAGAGGATACCGGAATAGGTATATCCGATGATTTTATAAAAAGCTTGTTTGATCCGTTCACACAAGAAGAACAAGGATACACAAGAAAATTTGAGGGGAACGGTTTGGGTTTAGCTTTGGTAAAAAAATATGTTGAGCTAAATGGATGTCAAATTTGTGTTGAAAGCGAAAAAGACAAAATTCATTATCGGAATTCCTAAAAAACTAATAATTAAAACTCCGTCAAAGATTTATTCCATTCAGGGAATTGGAAAAATAAATTAGCACAAGAAAATTTTCGCCGGTTTATTACTAACTTCTAAACTACTCCAATTTAATACCTTAATAAAAGAAAATACTTTCTCAATAGATGATAAATTACATACCAAGAAGAAAAATAAAGATACTTAAAGATAAAAAATAATAGTACTATATAAAAAACTAGCACACGTTAAAGAATATAATTTGGAGTCGTGAAGAAAAATTTAATAAAACTATAGCATAGCATAAAATTTGATAATAAATTTGGAATTTTGTATAATTCATGTCCCGATAAAATATTTTGAAAAAAATAAAAAAAATATTTTCGGGGGCTTGACAAAGTTAAAAAAAACTGTTAGCTTTTAAGTCTTGTTTTTTAAGAAAAGTTCTTTGAAAAAGTGAGTGACTAAAGTAAAGCTTTAGTGATAGCAAATTATAAGATTACGTCAATTTGAAAATAATAATTTTACAACGGAGAGTTTGATCCTGGCTCAGGACGAACGCTGGCGGCGTGCTTAACACATGCAAGTCAAGGAGAAAGCTGTTTTCGAATAGCAAGTAAACTGGCGCACGGGTGAGTAATATGTAAGTAATCTACCCAAGGGTTTGGGATAACTCGGCGAAAGCCGGACTAATACCGAATAATGCAGCGGCATCATAAGATGATGTTGTTAAAGTCTTCGGACGCCTTTGGATGAGCTTGCCTCCGATTAGCTAGTTGGTAGGGTAATGGCCTACCAAGGCAACGATCGGTAGCTGGTCTGAGAGGATGATCAGCCACACTGAGACACGGTCCAGACTCCTACGGGAGGCAGCAGTGAGGAATATTGGGCAATGGGCGAAAGCCTGACCCAGCAACGCCGCGTGGAGGATGAAAGCCGTAAGGTTGTAAACTCCTTTTGGAGGGGACGAAAAAATAGGTTTGTAGCCTATATTGACTGTACCCTCAGAAAAAGCCCCGGCTAACTACGTGCCAGCAGCCGCGGTAATACGTAGGGGGCAAGCGTTGTCCGGATTTACTGGGTGTAAAGGGCGCGTAGGCGGGTTTGTAAGTCAGAGGTGAAATCTCCCGGCTCAACCGGGAAACTGCCTTTGATACTGCAAGCCTTGAGTTCGGAAGAGAGAGACGGAATTCCAGGTGTAGTGGTGAAATACGTAGATATCTGGAAGAACACCAGTGGCGAAGGCGGTCTCTTGGTCCGTAACTGACGCTGAGACGCGAAAGCGTGGGGAGCAAACAGGATTAGATACCCTGGTAGTCCACGCCGTAAACGATGAATACTAGGTGTTGGATGAGTTATCGTTCAGTGCCGCAGCTAACGCATTAAGTATTCCACCTGGGGAGTACGATCGCAAGGTTGAAACTCAAAGGAATTGACGGGGGCCCGCACAAGCAGT
>JAADIB010000248.1:16275-25153 GCA_013151565.1 Chlorobiota bacterium | reverse complement strand
GTTCTTGATAATGGATTTCTACTTGAAGAAGTTGAATATCAAAGATGGGATGGTTCAGATTGGATCATGACAGGAAAGGGCAAGTACATATATAATGAGAATGACTATTTAGTTGAAGAAATTAGACTTGAGTGGAGTGGCTCTGATTGGGTGAATTCAGGGAAATATAGCTCAACTTATAATGAGAAAGGCAATTTGACTGAATTATTAAGAGAAAATTGGGATGGTTCTGGTTGGGTTAATTCTTGGAAATTTGATCTCACTTATAATGAAAATAATTATTTTATTGAAAAGATCTCACAAAGTTGGGATAGTCTTAATTGGGTGACAAGTGGAAAGTATAGTTTCGTATATGATGAGGATAATAATCTGATTGAAAGATCATTTCAATTGCGGAAGAATTCTAATTGGGAGAATTCTTCAATAGTTGCATATACCTATGATGAGAACAATAATTTGGTTGAAGAATTATTTCAAAGATGGAGTGGTTCAGATTGGGCGGATAATAGTAAATACACCTATGGCTATGATGAGAATAATAAAATTAGTTTCTTATATCAAAAATGGGTTGGGTCGTATTGGGAAGATATGTTGCAAAACATCTATGCATATGATGTAAATAATAATTTGATTGAAGATAAAGAGCAATATTGGCATAATTCAGAGTGGCTGGATGGGCAAAGGCATACATACATCTATGACGGTAAAAATAATATGATTGAAGACTTATACCAAAACTGGAAAGATTCTAACTGGACTGATGGTTATAAAGAAACATATACATACGATGAGAATAATAATTTGACTGAAGAATTAACTCAAATCTGGATCTCTTCAAGTTGGCGCAATGATGATAAAGCTACATACACTTACACACCTGTAACAGATATTATGTTAGATAACAATGAAATTATTACTTATAAGCTTTCAAATAATTACCCCAATCCATTTAACCCGAGTACAATGATCAGCTATTCAATACCAATGTTGGGAAATGTTGAATTGAAAGTATTTGATGTATTGGGTAGGGAAGTGGCAACTCTAGTAAACAAAGAGCAGCAGCCAGGTAATTATGAGATTAAATGGGATGCATCTAACAAACCGAGTGGTGTTTATTATTACCAAATTAGAATTGGAAATTTTGTAAAGACGAGAAAGATGGTTTTGTTACGATAAGTTGTTTTCTTAAATCTGTTTTTGTAGGGAAGGGGCATGCCCCTTCCCTACAGTATATTATAAATTATCCAGCATCCAGAAAGGTTTAAACTAAAAAACCTCAAAGGTTTTTAAAACCTCTGAGGTTTGTAATATTGAAATCGAAATAATTATTCTATTATAATATTAAAATTGAATTCTCTTCTTACTCTTTAGCACATACTCATACACAAAAGGACTTGCTACAAATATTGATGAGTAAGTACCGATAATAATACCAAAGAATAATGTAAAAGCAAATCCTCTTAAAACGTCACCGCCGAAGAAAAGTAATACAGCTACAACGAATAAGGTTGTTAAACTTGTTACTAATGTTCTTCTCATGGTTTGGTTAATTGCTCGATTAATATTATCGGCAAGATCTGCTGTCTTATGAATTTTAATATTCTCTCTAACTCTATCGAATACAACAACAGTATCGTTGATTGAATATCCTACAAGAGTTAGAAAAGCAGCTACAACACTTATCGATATTTCAAGATTCAGAGCAGGAATAAGTCCATGCAGAAGCGCAAACATACCGAGTGTGATTATAACGTCATGGAAAAGAGCAATAACTGCGCCGAGTGCAAAAACAAATTTGAATCTGAAAGCAAGATAGATCATAATAACAATAAGCGCTAGGACAACTGCTATAATAGAATCTTGTTTAAGTTCACTGCCAATTTTTGGTCCTACATGATCTTCCTTCTGAACAACAAAATGATTACCAGGCATCTTGGTTCTTAATGCTTCTTCAATCCAATCAGCTAAACTTACACGAACAACCAAATGATCATCGTCTAATCTACTGGGTTGATATCCATTTTTAAAAAGCTGTGAAGAAATATTTTCGATTACAGTCTGGTCTGCAAATTTGAATATAACAGAATTAGATGAAGAATCTGAAACAGACAATTCCACACCCGGATGATATTCTTTAATTGCATTTTCAATAGCTACTACCATATCGGAATAAATATTCTTGGGAACTGACTGAAGTTCTGTTCTAACAAGTATTCCGGATTCGCCTCCGAAAGTTTTTACCTCAATATTACCAAGACCAATATTATCCAACCCTGATCTAATATCACCAATATCAATTGGATTATCAAATTTAAGTGCAATATCAGTTCCGCCCTTGAAGTCAATACCAAGTTCAACTCCGCGGAAGATAATGCTAATCAGTCCTAAAATAATTAAAGTACCCGAAAAAATATAGGCTACTTTCCTTTTAGAAACAAAATCAATATTTAGATTATCTAAAACTCGCATTTATAATTTATCTCCTTTATTAACCTATATTTATTTTATTACCACCGGCTACCATCATATCAAATACCAGTCGGGTAACAACGAAAGCACTAAATAAACTTGCTATAATACCGATCATTAAGGTTAAAGCAAAACCTTGAATAGGACCGCTGCCGAATTGATATAAAATGATACCTGTAAAGAATGTAGTAATATTCGAATCGAGAATAGCTGAGTAAGAATTTGCAAAACCACTCTCTACCGATGCTTTAGCTGTTTTACCTGTTTTTAATTCTTCCCTTATTCTTTCGTAAATCAGAACATTTGCATCAACAGCCATACCTATCGTAAGAATGATACCGGCAATACCAGGTAAGGTTAAAGTTGCATGGAATCCGGCTAAGACTCCCATGATAATTATCACAGTGAAAAATAGTGCAAGGTCGGCAACAACACCGGATTTTTTATAATAGAAGATCATAAAAATAGCAACTAAGAAAAATCCGATCATGGTTGAATTAAAACCTTTATTGATAGAATCCTGACCCAGTGACGGACCAACTGTTCTTTCCTCAATTATATCAACAGGGGCAGGTAATGCACCGGCTTTAAGAACGATCTGCAATAGTTTTGCTTCGTTCATATCTGCCATACCGGTAATACGAGAACTTCCGTTAGGAATCTTTCCTTGTATTGTCGGTGCTGAATAAACAGCGTTATCAAGCACAATTGCACATCTCCTATCGATGTTGGATCCTGTTATTCTTGCCCATTCTCTGGCGCCTTCGCTGTTCATCTGCATTGTTACAATCGGCTCGGTAGTTTGAGGATCGATATTAGCGTTAGCGTCAACAATAACACCGCCGGTCAATTCAGCTTTCTTGTTAACAAGGAACAGTCTGTATATGTTCTCACCATCTTGATTTGTAAATGGTTTAGCGCTGAATAAAAATTCAACGTTATCGGGAATAACATTCTTCACTTCTGGTCTTCTTAAATAAGCTATTACTTTCGACTTATCAGATTCTTTTACGAATGCGTCTGCGTAAGGGCTTTGCGGATTGATGATTGCAATTGAGTAAAATGGATGTTTAATTGCAAATTCCTCCGGTGAAAGATCACTAGCGCTAGTTGTATCGGAGAGAAGAAGTGAATCCTTTTCATTAGCTAACGACTTTGCTAAAACCTCGTCAATTCTATTCATAATCGGAATTGTGAAGTCAGCTTCTTTAACCAGTTTAAATTCTAGTAAGGCACTACCCTGCAGAAGACGTTTTGCCTCTTCTTCTTTTGCAATACCCGGCAGCTCAACAATAATTCGTCTTGCTCCCTGCTTCTGAATATTCGGTTCCGATACTCCGTACTGATTAACCCTGTTGCTGATAATTTCAATAGCTCTGGTTACAGCATCAGCTTCTTGCTCCTGTAGTCTGGCAATAATATCAGCATCACTTTCACGAAGTGTACCGAAGTACCTGCTTAATCTTTTTCCAGAAGCTTGGATCTTTTTCGCTAATAAAGTTACAATTTCTTCATCTGAAACTTTTGCCTCTTCCTCAGCAGCTTTTAAATATGATTTAAAATCTTCATCTGGATTCTTTACAAGTTTTTCAAGAAGTTTGGCTGTGTTAACCTCCATTACCAAGTACATACCGCCTTGGAGATCGAGACCAAGCTTCACCCTTTTTTCCCTGTCTTCCCGAATTGACGGGTCTGCAATCATGATACTGTCTTCTTTTACAAGAAGCATATCATTAAGTGTATTGTCAGAAATTTTTGGGTTTGATTGAATAAGTGTTTCTTTGTATTTCGCCAATTCTTTTTCAATTTTATTCTCATTTTGAATATCAGCGAATGTTGGATAGAGTAAATACATACTCAATGCCAAAACACCCAAAATCATGATTATTCTAGCTCTAAACTGTTTCATCATTCATCTTTTAGTTTAATTTTCAAATTTTAATTATCTGATAAAATATTTTAAATAAAAAAGACCAGTAATACTGGTCTTTTATTTCCAATGGGTATTAATCTCTAACCACCCAAGTTTTTACAGTTGCTACAACATCAGCATGAACTTTAACCTTCACACTATAAATGCCTAAAGCTTTTATCGGTTCTTCAATTTCAATTTTTCTATGATCAACGTCAAACCCCTTTTCCAGTAAGGCATCGGCAATCATTTTTGAAGTAACCGAACCAAATATCTTTTCATCTTCGCCAACTGTTACAGGAATTGTAACCGAAACTTTTTCAAGTTCTGTACTTAACTCCTGAGCAGCAGCTAAATTTTTAGATTCTTTTTTGGCAATTTGTTTTTTCTCTTCTTCTAATGCTCTTAAATTACCGGCAGTTGCAGGATACGCAATCTGTCTTGGGATAAGGAAGTTTCGAGCATAGCCATCTTTAACATCAACAATTTCGCCAACTTGACCTAATTGATTGAAATTTTTTCTTAATATAAGTTTCATCTCACAACTCCTTATTTAACAGCTTCTGAAATAAAAGGCATAATTGCAATTTGGCGTGCACGTTTAATAGCTCTAACTAACTCTCTATGTTGTTTTGCGCTAAGTCCGGTTACACGTCTAGGAATTATTTTGCCTTGATCACTAATAAATTTTTGAAGCATCTTCGCATCTTTATAATCAATGTACTCATTGATCACTCTTTTTACTCTTTTAGTTTTCATTTTTTTCCTCAAACTTATTTATCCTCATTTAGAAGGTTAGATTCTTCATCGGTTAAGAACTTATTAAATGAATTATTTTCATAAGTAGAACTATCATCCGAGTTACTACCTAAACTAAAATTTTTGGCAGCAGTCTCGTTAACGCCATTCTTCTCAACTTTATTCAAAAATTGAATTCTTTTAGCTTTGATCTCAACAATAGTCCTGTTTTTATTATCGTCCGTTTTAAATGTTCTACTCTGTAATTCACCATCAATTAATACTGCACTTCCTTTAGTTAATCTTTCTCGGCAGCTGTCAGCAAGTTTGTTCCAAGCAACAACTCCAACATAACATACATCTTCCTGCCATTGGTTGCTACTATCTTTATATCTTCGATTAACAGCTACGTGGAAATTAACAACAGGAGTATTATTTGATGTTTCTCTAAATGTGGGGTCTTTAGTTAAATTACCAGCGACCATCACACTGTTTAATTCTGGCATTTTTAAATCAGCCATTATACATTCTCCCTAATATAAAACATATTAATCGTTACTTTCTTTATTCTCATCAACAACATTTTCTTTCGCTGTTTCAGCCTTAATAGCTGCTTCACTTTCAATTTGGGCTTTCTTCTTCGCAATATGCTCAAGATCTTTTTTGGTAAGTTTAATTGTTAGAAAACGAATTATGTTTTCATCCAATCTAAATGATCTTTCAAGTTTTGCAATTAGTTCGCGAGGCGCCTCATATTGATAAACAACATAAAAGCCGCTTTTTTGTTTGTGAATGGGGTATGCAAGACGTTTACGTCCCCATTTGTCAATATTTAAGATTTGACCGCTGTTTGAAGAAATTTGATCTTCAATGCGGTTTAGAACAGAATTGGTCTGCGTATCTTCGAGCGTAGCGTTTAATACGACCACACTCTCATAATGATTGGTCTTCATTAAGTTTTTACCTCCCTTTGGTCTTTTGGCCTTCTAAATTATTTTAGAAAGCAGGGTTAAAAAATATGAACTATAAATATAATACTATTTAATCAGTGGCGCAATAACTAAAGATACCACTGACATTAACTTAATTAAAATATTTAGCGAAGGACCGGATGTATCTTTAAATGGATCACCGACAGTATCGCCTACTACGGAAGCTTTATGTGCCTCGGAACCTTTAGAGTATGTAAAACCTTCACTTTCGAAACCGCCTTCGATTAATTTTTTTGCATTATCCCAAGCGCCGCCTGCGTTTGATTGAAATATTGCCATCAATACTCCCGAGGCAGTTACTCCTGCTAAAAGTCCAGCTAGCATTTCTTTACTAGCAAACCCAACAACTACAGGAATCAGAATAGCCATTAATCCAGGAAGTATCATTTCGCGTATTGCAGCTTTTGTTGAAATTTTAACACACTTAGAATATTCCGCTTCCGCTTTTCCTTCTCTTAAACACCCGGTATCTCACGGAACTGTCGTCCAACTTCTATGATCATTTCTTTTGCAGCACGTCCAACAGCATTCATTGCCAGAGCTGAGAAAACGTAAGGAAGCATCGCACCGATAAACAGTCCGCCCATAATTATAGGTTTTGCCAAATCAATTACTTTTATTTCTGCTTGAACCATAAAAGCTGAGAAAAGAGCTAATGCGGTTAAGGCAGCTGAACCGATTGCAAATCCTTTACCTATTGCTGCTGTAGTATTTCCGACTGCATCCAATTTGTCGGTTCTTTCTCTAACTTCTTTGGGTAGGTTAGCCATTTCGGCAATTCCGCCTGCATTATCGGATATAGGTCCGTAAGCATCAACTGCTAACTGTATTCCGGTAGTTGAGAGCATTCCGAATGCTGCAATTGCAATTCCATATAGATTTGCAAATTCGTAAGCTCCGATTATACTAAAAGCTATAACTAGATTGGGACTGCTGTTGACATCATTCCAACTCCAAGCCCGGAGATTATATTAGTTGCTGCACCTGTGATAGATTGATTTGCAATTTGATGAACCGGTTTAAAATGTGTTCCAGTATAATATTCTGTTACCAACCCAATAATAGTTCCAGCAGCAACTCCAATTAAGGTTGCAAAAAATATCCCGTTACTCGTGTAATCAAATCCACCGTGGTTCCAAGATACCGGCAGAACAGCTTTTATAATAAAATATGAAGCGACTATCATGATTCCGCTAGCTCCAAATTCCCCCGTATTCAAAGCCCTTTGGGGATTTCCGCCTTCTTTAACATTCACGAAGAAAGTACCCAAGATCGATATAACAATTCCCGCTCCGGCAAGGAACAAAGGCAAAACAACTGCCGCCAATTTATAAGATTCAAATCCGGGCAATGTAGTAAATAAAGAGCCAAGTACCATTGTTCCAATAATTGCGCCCACATAAGATTCAAAAAGATCTGCGCCCATACCGGCAACGTCGCCGACATTATCTCCTACATTATCAGCAATTGTTGCGGGGTTGCGAGGGTCGTCTTCTGGAATACCCTCATAAACTTTTCCGGCAAGATCTGCGCCAACGTCTGCTGCTTTTGTATAAATTCCTCCACCCACACGAGCAAATAATGCGATAGATGATGCTCCAAGTGAAAAGCCGGTAAGTACATTAATGACCTTTATCACATTCCAATCTAAGTTAGAATAAATAATGAAAAGTACACTAAGACCAATTACGGCTAACCCAACAACATTCATTCCCATAATGGATCCGCCGGTAAAGGCAATTTTTAGTGCGGGAGCTAAACCGGTTCTTGCAGCTTGAGTTGTTCTTACATTCGATTTTGTAGCTGCTTTCATTCCCAAATATCCTGCAAGAGCAGAGGAAAAAGCACCGAAGATAAATGAAACTGAAATTAACCATGATGAGTCAGCTTTCCCGGAATTTGAAACGCTCAGTATTAGCGCAACTGCAACTACAAATACAGCTAAAACTTTGTATTCTGTTCTGAGAAATTCAATAGCACCATCCTGAATATGCTTCGAAATAGTAGCCATCTTTTCAGTTCCGGTACTTTGCTTCAATATCCATTTATTCTTTATAAATGAATAAATTAGAGCCAGCATGCCTAAAAACGGTATAACATAAATAAGTTGCTCCATAAGTATTTCTCCTAATCTCCTTAAAGTTTAGAATTTTTATTTTTGATTTGCTCTTTGCTGAAATAATTCAACATTAATTGTTTGCCGCCAATAATAAACTGTTCTATCAATGAAACAGAAAAATTGACTTTTAATCTAATTATTTCCCATTCATTTTCATAGAAATTTTGTAAAACATAATCGGGCATTTTTCCTTCTTCAAAATCGTTACCAACCCCAAAACGGAGCCTTAAAAATTCATCAGAATTCAAATGATAAATTACTGAAGAAAGCCCATTATGTCCACCATCTCCACCTGATTCTCTAATTCGGATTTTTCCGGTATCCAAATTAATGTCATCTGAAATAATTAGAATTTTATCAAGTTCAACATTATCATTTTCAATAATTTGTTTTACAGCAATACCGCTTAAATTCATATAAGTAGTTGGCTTATATAAATTAAAATGGGAGGTGTCTAAAACACTTCCCACGAAATAATAATCACCTTTGCCAGGTGAAAATTCAAGATTGTGCTTCTGGGCAAATGCATCCACGATGATAAACCCGATATTATGCCTGGTAAGCTGGTATCTTTTACCAGGATTGCCCAATCCAATAATTGTTTTCAATTTAAGATTATTCTTTTATATTTTCTTCTTCGTCAGCTTT
>JAADIB010000248.1:0-16230 GCA_013151565.1 Chlorobiota bacterium | reverse complement strand
CTGCAACCTCTTCTTCAACTTCTTCTGCACGAGGAGGAACAACTGAAATCACAATTGTATCATCGTGACTCAAGATATTGACATTTTCAAAATTAAGGTCTCGGATATGAATTGAATCGCCAATTTCCAATTCTGAAACATCAACATCAAGATGCTGGGGAATATGCCGTGGTAAACATTCCACATCCAATTTATGAATGTTTTGCTGTATCATACCGCCTTCCTTAACGCCAATGGCACTGCCAATAATGTTGATAGGTATCTGGACATCAATCATCTGACCAAGAGTTACACCATGGAAATCAGCATGAACAACTCTATCAGTAACAGGATCAAATTGAACATCCTTAATGATAGCTCCGATCGGTTCTTCATTCTCGAATGTTAAATTTATTATATGTGCTTGTGAAGTATAAACTAATGGTTTCAGTGCAACTTCTTCAACAGAAAATGCAATAGGCTCTTTATCTTTTGAATAATAGATACACGGAATAACACCGTTTCTTCTCATCTCTTTATTAGCCCCTTTGTTGCTAATCTCTCGTTTCTTTGCAGTTAATGTAATCTCTGCCATTTTTCTCTCCGTTTATTTATATTCTAACTTTTATCTACGTCAAAAAGTGAACTAATTGATTCATCATAATGTGATCTGATAATAGCCTCGGCAAAAAGTTCTGCCGAAGATCTAACCTCAATCTTATAATCGGGTTTTAATTCCCTTATTGGAATTGTATCTGTTACATACAATTTACTCAACTCACTATTTCCAATTTTTTCCACTGCCTCACCCGAAAGAAGCGGATGGGTTATTGCCCCGTATATATTATTGGCGCCTCTCTTTTTCAAAGCGGAAATAGCGGCAGCAAACGTTCCACCGGTATCAATCAGATCATCGACTAATAAAATATCTTTCCCTTCAACATCTCCGATTATATTCATAACTTCAGCTTTGTTATGATTCGGACGACGTTTATCAATCAATACCAATCCGGCTTTTAAGCGCTTTGCATATGAACGTGCAATTTTAATTCCGCCGACATCTGGTGAAACGATAACTAAATTATCGTAACGCTTTTCTTTGAACACCTCGGTAAAAATAGGAGAAGCATAAAGATGATCCAGCGGAATATCAAAAAATCCTTGGATCTGCGCTGCATGTAGATCCATAGTAATGACTCTATCTGCTCCGGCTTTTGTAATAATATCGGCAACTAATTTTGCAGTAACTGCAACTCGAGGTTGATCCTTTCTATCTTGCCTAGCATATCCAAAATAAGGAATTACAGCGGTAACTCTTCGGGCAGAAGATCTTTTTGCTGCATCAAGAAGGATAAGGAGTTCCATTAAATTTTCTGCCGGAGGCATGGTAGACTGGACAATATATACGTCTCTACCGCGAATATTCTCTTTATACTTTGCCCAAATCTCTCCGTCGCTGAATCGCTTTAATTCCAGGAGACCTTCGGTTAAATTTAAATAATCACAAATCTTTCTTGTTAGTTCCGGGTTTGAACTCCCGGAGAAAATAATTAATTGCGGCTCGGTCATCTAAGTATAACAAAATTTAAGACAAAAGCTAAATATAATAAATAGTTGCAGGTAAAGCAATATTTGAAATTTTTTAATCTGACAATGAAACAATATAATTTTTCTAAAGTTAAAGTAATAATTAAAATTTTACTATTAAAGAAAAAATTTTCTTTTTTAAAATCATCTGATTAAGTTGCAAGTCAAATTTTGTGAGGAAATTATGCCAACATACGATTATAAGTGTAAAGAATGCAATGATACTTTTGAATATTTTCAAAAAATGACTGATGAACCTTTAAAGGTTTGTAAAAAATGCGGTGGTAAATTAGTCAGGCTTATTGGTACAGGTTTAACACCAATATTTAAAGGCAACGGTTTTTATGAAACTGATTATAAGAAAAACAAATCCAATGGAACAAAATCGGATAATACAAAGTCGACAGTAAATAATTCTGATAAAAAAGACACTAAGAAAACAGAGGAGAAAAAATCGGCATAAGTTAAAAATCTACGCCAAGAGAAAAGTAGTACTTAGGTGTTGAGAAGTTACTGCCGTCGTAAGCCCACGCAACATCAACTCGGAGTAAGAAGAATAACAGAAAAGTTCTTGCTCCAAATCCTGTTCCGATCAACATTCCTTTTGAGTAATCTTGATATGAATGTTTGAAAGAAAATTTTAGTTCCTGATTTTTTGTCCATGCAGTTCCTACATCAACAAATGCGGTTCCAATAACATTTTGGAAGAATATTGGTATGATTGGTCCGGCTAAAAGATACCTGATAATCGGCAATCGCAATTCAATATTCATTAACACATATTTTGTACCAAGCTGTTCTCCATATCTATAACCGCGCAAAGGCATCGCCGGAGTTAAAAATGCAAAATCAGATGCATTACGTATCGGCAAAGTTCCTGTTGCAAATGAACGATTGATCCAGTTGGAAGTTCCGCCGAGCATAAATCGCTGTGGATTATTTCCGCCGGAATATCCGCCGGAAAATCTTAAAACAAGAGAGTTGTCAAATAGAAATCTTATATATTTCCTGAAATCCCAAGTGACAGAATAAAAACTCTTGCGTGAGTCACTGAATCCCAAGTTCCCGAAAACTGTGGCTTTATATCGTGTACCTTGAATAGGGGAGTAATATCCCCACATTGTATTATCGTGTACGAAACTGACCGACGGTAAAAAGTAAAAAATTCTTTCCATCGGTTCAAACATATTGTCGAGGTTCTCTGAAGTAACATTAATTGCAGCAAAACTGGTTTCAAAACGGTAAAAACGATTTAAAGGAATACTTGCAGAAACCAGACCTCCGTAGTTACGGAAACGATATAGGTAGGTATATAATCCCCGGTATAAATAAACAAACCGTGCAGTATGAAATGCTTCTACACTATAATTTATTTTTTTTGCTAAGTAATAGTAAGAAAGTCCATAGTCGCTATTCTTAAGGTCAATTTGAAAGCCTGTAAGTCCTACTAGTCTATGATTACCAAGAACATCACTAAAAGACATAACGGTTGTGCCAATTAATCCATACATTGTACTCCAGCCGGCATTTGCATATATCAAGTCGGGAGTAAAATTGATCTTGTATCTATTGACAAGATAATTCCCGTTCTTATCAAGTTTATCAGCAAATAATTCTTGCCCGGTTTTTTCGCTATCAGGGTTTTCCGTATTGCTGTTTTCCTCAGTGCCGAAAATATAGTTGCTGTAATCGGATTTTGTTGTGTCTTTCTCGGTCTCGGTTACTAAATTGCCTGTAAATATGAAACTTCTTCTCTTTTTATCTTCTTCTTTTTTCCTACCCTTTTTTGAAGCTATCTTAGTTTTTGTAGAATCATTTTCAATTGATTGTAATGGTGAATCTGCGAAGAATGAGATATCAGGAATCAATCCTTCACTTTTTGCTATAACGTGAGCCATAAATGGAGTTAACTTTAATGAATCTAGATCAATTTCTAAATCAAAAGGATCGTCTATTAAAAAAATATTATATCCTTTTTTAAAAAGTGAAGTATAGATCAATTTCATTCCATCCTTAGATAGTGAAAGCTGCTCTAAAGGATTTAGAGAATTTGTGATTGGTACAGCTTTCAGATCTTCTATTCTGCTTTTATCAGTTCCTTCTTTAAATACTATCGGCTTTTTATAAATATTTGTAATACCGTTCTTATCAGAAGTAAAAAGTATCTGATCTCCTTCAGGCGAAACTACGGCATCTCTTTCGTCACTAAATTCCCAATCAGTTAATCTGGTTATCTGCTTTGTATCTAAATTTACTTGGTAAAGGTCAAGTTGTTTATAATCGTGATAATATATATTAAAATCATCGCCCATCATCGAACTATCTAGAATTGCACCTCGATCAGATGAGAAAAATATCATATCACTTTTTGGTCCCCATGTAGGTTCATCATCTGTGAAGATATCGTCAGTGACTTTATGTACTTCTTTTTTATCGAAATCATATACGTAAATATCAGATTGTTTAGCATCGTGACCATTGAATGCGATCTTTTTTCCATCAGGCGACCAACTGACCGATTCTATTCCTGGCATTTTAAAAGGTAAATTGTTGTATTCCTCGTTCTCCACATCAATTACGGTGATCACATCATCTCCGCCCTGCTTTAATGATAGCGCAATATGAGTATTATCTGGTGACCAGGTTAATGTAGGATAAAGAACGTTCAGCTCTTCAAAATCAAAAGTAGTACCGCTGCTAACTACTCTTTCAATATCGTCCTTATTTTTGACACTTCTGACATAAACATCTAAATAAATATCTCTATCGGAAATGAACGCCATCTTATCACCGTTCGGTGAAATTGCCGGACTTGTATTATAAAATCCTATACCCTTTTTATTGTCAGTCAATCTTCTGGAAAAGTCGTCCGGTTCTTCTCGTGAAGCGATATCAGGCCAATACTGAATTTTCATTTCTTTCTTCCATTGTTCATTCAGCTCTTCAAGATTTAAACCGATAGTAGCTCTCAACCCGCCTTCAAAACTATTCAGATCGTTAATCCGCTGCAGCAATTCGCCGATTTTTTCTTTTCCATATTTATCGGCAATAAATTTCATTACCGATTGCCCGCCTCTATATCCAAAATATCCTGATAAATTTTTAATATCAGGGAGGAAATCATTAATTATCGCATTTCGTATGAACATATCGGAATTGGTTTCCCAATCGCTGGATAGATATTCCGCCATACCTTCATGATACCAATGCGGCAGTTGAAGGTTAATTCCTTTTGCCACAATGTTTTGAATAGTTCCGCCATAAAGCATATCACGCATAACGGCATGAACTAACTCATGATGAACAACATGTCGGAATTTTTTGTATGATCCTTCAAAAGGGATCACAACTCTGTTCTTAAATGGTTCGGTAAAGCCGCCGGTACCTTGTCCTAAATAGGAATCTGTTGTGTTAGTTTCCTGAAAATCGTTGTGAGAATTATAAATGATAATAGAAATTCTATTGTTAATCTGGTAGTCTAATCTCTGCTGGATATTATTGAGAGCGTCTTCGGCAGCGGCAGCGGCAAACTCTGCATTTACTTTTCCTTCTTCGGAAAAGTAAATATCAAAGTGCTTTGTTTGAATATAAACCCAATTATAATCCTTGTATTGAACCTTGTTCTGTCCAAATTGTCCGAATATAATTGAGCTAGTTAAAAAAATAAAAAAAATATTTAACTTTAAAAACTTCATAAGCACTGATCAATAGCAAAAATTATTCAACTATAAGAAAATCAACTTCTCTTCTTTCTTCATCAACTCTGATTAATTTTACTGTTATTTTATCTCCTAATCTGTAAACTTTCTTTGTTCGTCTTCCTATAAGCGAATAATTCTTTTCATCAAATTCATAATAGTCGTCATCAATATCACTAAGTCTTATAAGACCTTCAGCAAGATTCTCGCTAACTTCAACAAAAAGACCAAAATTAGTTACACCGGAAATTATACCTTCAAAATCCTCGCCTAATTTGTCTTTTAGGAATTCAATCTGCTTTAATTTAACCGACAACCTTTCGGCATTAACTGCATTCTTTTCCTGTAAAGAACAATGCTCACAAATTTCCTGTAACTCATCCGAAGAATATAAAGGATTATTATTATTTTCAAGGCAATAATATGACTGCAAATGAACTATAAGATCAGGGAATCTTCGTATTGGGGAAGTAAAATGTGTATAGTATTTAAAGCCTAAACCGTAGTGTCCGATATTCGTATTGGAGTAAATAGCTTTTGCCATTGTCCTAATAGCAATTTCATTTACTACAGCTTCTTCAACGGTTCCTTTTACTTGTTCCAATAACATCTGAAATTCCTTAGATAAATTTTTGCTTCTTAAATTAAAATTATATCCTAGCGATTTTACAAATGTTGCAAACTCAAACAGCTTAGTTTCATCGGGTTTATCATGCACACGATAAACAAAGGGGGGGGATGAATTCAAATCTCCTTTGCTAAAATGTCCCGCAACTGTTTTATTTGCAAGTAACATAAGTTCCTCAATTAGTTGATTGCTTTCTTGGGAAACTTTTATTTCAACTGCAACAGGTTTCCCGTTATCGTCTAATTGAAATTTAACTTCTGGTCTGGAAAAATTTATACTTCCTTCTTTATGTCTATTCTCTCTTAATTTTCGGGCAATTTTATTGAGTTCGTTTAACTCTTTGTATAAATCACCCGACCTGTTGTTTACAATTTCCTGAACTTCCTCGTATGTAAACCTTCTTTTACTATTTATAATTGATTTATTTATTGAATAATTTTTAACAACTGCATTTTGATCAAGTTCCAGAATTATCGAAAAAGTCAGCCGGTCTTCATTTGGAACTAATGAGCAGATTTTATTTGAAAGTTTTTCCGGTAACATAGGGATAACTTTACCGACAAGATAAACGGAATTTCCACGCTTAAAAGCCTCATCATAAATGTGAGTTCCTTTTCTAACATAGTGGCTTACATCTGCTATATGGATACCGATCAACTTATTTCCGTTTTTCAAAGTTTTGATTGACACTGCATCGTCGAAATCTTTAGCGTCCACCGGATCAATAGTGAAAATATTTTCATCTCTAAGATCAAGTCGTTTGGATATTTCGTTTTCATCAATAGCACCGGTTAGCTTGTTCAATTCTTTTTCAACTGATTTTGGAAATTGCGTAGAAATATCAAACTCATGAGCAATAATTCCGGCGTCAGTGTTGTAGGAGCCAGCTTTCCCGAGTATATCAGATATTTTTCCTTCAGGAACTGAAGAGTTTTTTCTCCATACTATATCACGTACTATAACTAGATCACCATTATCAGCGCCATTTAAATATTCTTTTGGAATAAAAAACTTTGTATGGATTGATTTCTTTTTTGGTTCTACAAAATAATTATCTTTTCTCTTAACTACATTGCCAATCACTTTGTCAAAACCGCGTCTAATAATTTCAATAATTTTTCCCTCGACATTTTTTCCTCGTCTATCCTGCAGAAGTTTAACTTTGACAAGATCGCTGTGAAAGGCATTTTCAAAATATTTTTCCGGGATAAAAACATCACGCATGTTTGAATTTTTCAAGATTACAAAACCATAAGTACCTTCTTTCGCAATTTGAAATACTCCGACTAACTCTCTGTTGGATGACTTAACCTGCACAAAACGTTTTCCCTTCTTTTCGAGGAAGCCGTCCTGCATTAAATTATAAAGAGATTCTTTTAATGCGGCATATTTTTTTGCCGTATTTACATTAAGTACCCTGGCTAATTCTTTTGTCTTGATTTTTAAGCCGGGACGCTTAGCAAAGTAATTTTTAATTTCTTTTTCCATTAGAATGAAAACCTATATTTTACACCAACTTCACTTATTTTATCATTATTACCCGATGAGGAGGAGATAACCGGATCTTTTCTTTCAGCCCTGAATATTAATTTTGGACTAAAAAGATATTCGACCCTCGCATTTGCTTGACTAAGATCGGAGAAAACTTCTTGCGTTCCGCCAACGGTATATCTAACCTTTTGCACCCTCCCCGATATATTAAACCTAGTCTGATTACCGCTTTGATTGAGATTGACATTATTGATCACATCACCAAAATTGGCATTAAGCATTGTTGTTAAAGTTGAACCGAGTACAGACATTGCAGCGTTGTTAGCTAGATCAGCATTGTTTATATCGGAACTGAATGTACCAAAGAGAATGAAATACATTGCATCCAAGTTGTTATACTGATTGCTGGCTACATCATAATCAATATTTTTTTGTCCCATATAAATTTTCATATCTATTGGGTTTTCTCCGCTTGCTATGTTCTCTCTTAACGTGCTTACTTTATCATTGACCTTTATTTTAACTGCTGTTTTAATTGGCTCAGCCTCTCTATCCCGGTTGTTAACATAATCGGCAAGGTATGTTGCTGTAATGTTTAATATTGGGTCTGTCAAATCGGAAGTAAATTTAATACTTCCTTCAGCTCTAAAGGTTTTGTAAAAAGTGAACATTGAACTAGGTAAAATATTAAATTGACCTTGAGCTAAAAGTTTATCACCCTGATTCCCTATTCTTATACTGCCGGAGACATCTGCAATTAGTTTTTGGTTAAGGGCTTTAGAAAGGACAACAGTTATTTTCGAGATATTTTCAGATTTAATTAAAAGATCAAGATCAAAATTCTTTGGAAGAGTTGAGCTTTTTGATTCGTCCTTATACTTTAAAGATAAAGCGGTGAGAAGCTTTTCATATTTTTCCCTTTGTTTATTGAAGATTGAAGAATCAACAACAAATACATACTTGAAATCAGAGCCTGTAACGGAATAGCTCGATTCAGTAGGAACAAAATTCAGATTCGCCTCTTTTATTTCTATTGTACCGCTAAGCTTCGAACGATGGTTTTTATATTCATAATTAAGAGAATTTTCACTGCCAATAAAAAGGTCACCGTATAAATTTCTCATTGTTTCTTTAGTACGCTGTCCTAGCAAAGCAATATCGCCATCCATCTTCAGATCAATTTCTCCGATGCCGAGCCCGTCGGTGGTAATTACTCCCGATACTTTCATCGTTCCATTGAACTTCCCGTTATCTAAATTTCTTATTGTAAATTTACGTAAATCAATATTCTGTTTATTAAAATTAAGATCCAGATCTAATCCGTAATTCATATTTGTTACTTCTGCTGTAAATGAAGATTTTATAAGTTTCATATAACCATCATAATTCAAGTTAGCCAGAGAACCGGAAATATTGATCTCGGAATTTAATATTCCTTTCTGATTTGTAATAGTTGGAAATATATTTCCTACAGAAGCTATGTTAAAATCTTTTGTGATAAATTTTAATTGGATATGCTTTGCTGAATCTAGTGGATTATTGTCCGGGTCATTTCCGATATAAATTGGAATTCCGCCTTCCAGTGACAGCAGAGGTTTAGATGTGTTTTTTGTTGTGTCAGTAAAATAAGCATTCGTGGCAAGTATTCTGTCTTCGTAATTAAAATCAATATATAATGAACCGAGGTTTTTATTATCAATAATAATATCTTCACCGGCTAAATCTGCAGAAATTATCGGTTTTGCTGCTGTTCCCGTAATATTAGCAAGCAAATTAATAGTTGCTTCATCATTATCATCTTTGAAATTAAGAATATATTTTCCTAACAATCCTCCGTGAAGATTCCGTATTTGAATTTGAATATCTTGGGTTAGATCCTTAGTGATGTAACCGTCAATTTTAAACTTAGAATCGTTGTTGTACAATAAAAAATGTTCAATAGTAAATTGCTGAGGTGAATTAATTAATACAAGCGGTTCATGATTTTCTATCTTAAAATCGTTATAAAGAATTGCAAAGTTATCCATGGTTATCGTTTCTAAAGAATCGGAAATTAGTATATTCCCGTTCAGCTTAGCAGTAACTGTTTCATCAATATCACCTGCTATATTGTAGTAAATTCTACTTTGGTTAAATACAATATCGGTGGAAAGATTGTCAATGTTTACTCCTGATACACTTCTCTTAGAATCAAATGAAAATGCACCGAATATATTATTGAACGAATAACTTTTATTATCGGCGCCAATGTTCATGTTGCCCACAACATCGGAAATATAGAAAACGTCCTTTCCCTTGAAAAGGAAGAGGTAATCAAGGTCAACATTAATACTCATCGAAAAGTTTGATGAATCGTTTTCAATATAACCGTCGCCCAGCCCGGATATGGAAATCTCATCTTGTCCTATTAACGCCGCAATAATTCTAAGATCTTTAAATTCAAAGTTATAATCAAGATATAGTTCATTTTCTACTATGTACTCATTATTTTTCAGTTCATTGAGTTTTATAACATCGGTTGAATCAAAAGCTAGGGGATTCAACTCGATAAGCTTATTGCTGATTGAATAAAATATTTTATTTACCTGATGATTAAATAATTTATAAGCATCATCAAGGTTATATTCACCGCTCAAATTGAAATCAAGCAGATCAGATTTTAGTGTAATATCCCGCTGATTTTTATCCAGTTGGACATCCAATCTAAACTTTACACTATCAAATTGATTTTGACCTATTTGTGAATCGATAAAATTGAGAATGAAACTGCCCTCAGTTTTATTTATATCTAACGAGTGTCCGTTAGCGGCAAATTCGAAATTCAAAGAAGAAGAAAAAGCTGGATCATCGGTAATATCGGCAAGGTCTAAATTTTTAAAGTTACCTTGAAGATTATAGATCGGATTATCGTTTTCGGCAAGATCAAGCAGTCCGGACACATAAATACCAATACTGTCAATATCTGAACTTACTTCAAGATCAATTAATTTATCGGTTGTCTGGAGCTTTGCATCCAGACTATCGAAGTAGTATTTATTTAAAAATGAATTGTAAACGTACAAGTCCATTCTTGATGTTGATTCCGAAGGGTTGAATCCTTTTCCTTTAAATTCACCTCTGGAATTGATATTACTGTTTATTCCTATTGTAGAATTCAAATCGATATTATTAGTTGTAAAACGATAATCATATTCAATCAAATCAGGATACATATCCATAAAAGAGCTAAAAGTGATTTCTCCGTCATCTATTTTTCCGTTGCCCGATGCATTAAATTTAAGAGGTTCTCCTTCATAGTTTACATTTAGATTTTCGACAAATAAATCCGGGTAAGATGGAAGATCCAATCCCGCTAATAACTTATCTACCTCATCATAATCGACATTTGAATTTGAAAAGTTTGCTATAATGTATAACTTCTCAGGTGTATGAAGATTCAGAAGGGAACCGTCCAAAGTTAAGTCGGTCTTGTTAATTGCTAATTTAATTTTTTGTTTAAAATTTCCAAACGTACCGTTGGCATCCATCGAAAGTTTGATTCGTCCTTTTATGAAATCTAGCGGTTCTAGGAAAGAACTTAAATCGGAACCAGCAATTGGATCAGCTCTAAGAGTTAAGGTCAGCGGATAGTCTTTAAATTCTGCTAAATCAACATTACCAAATAAATTCATACTGTCCAGTCTTGCAGAAAGATTCAGAGAAGAACTATCAGTAATTATATTAAGGTCTTTTACTTCTGCAAATTTTTGAGAGATTTGAAAATTACCGCTTAAGTTTTTCAAGTTAAATTTATTCAGATTAGGTGAAAAGAAGAGACTATCGATGGTCAGATCAAATTCTCTGGTGTTTATATTCGCGAAAATGCTTGCTTGCAAATTAAAATTACTTATGGATAAATCGTCAAAGTTTAGTGTGTTATATTTCCTATTAGAATTTCTAAAAGGATATTTTTTCATTATTATATTAACGTTATCAAGTGTAAGATTATCCACTTTTATATTGAAAGGGAATTTACCTTTCTGTTTGGTATTTTCCTTAAGAGTATCAATTTCAGCTGTAACTAAAGTTGAATCGGGCGTCAAAATATCTGAAATATTCCATTTGCCTGGTTTCTCTTCTTTCAAATTCACATTCACGTTATGAAGTTTAAATTTTGTGATGTCCAATTCTCTGATAAGCAAAGGGAAAGGATTAATCCCGACATCAATTTTCTTTGCTGCAAATAATGTATCGTTTCCCTTTACAAGAGAAACGTCATTGAGTGTAAGGCTGGTTAATATTGTTCCGTCAATTGATCCAAGATGGAAATCAGCGAGGAATGTTTCATCCGCAATTTTTAATATTTTATCTCTAACAATATTTCGGAATGTAGATGTTTGAGAGAACCCAAAAAATAATACTATTAATAGAAACACACCCAGAAAAAAATATATAAAAGCATCACTTATTTTTCGAGGAAGAGTTTTTTTAACATTATTTTTTTTAAAGATCATTTATACATTTCGTAAATTTTATCAACTATTTTGGAAGTTGACTGATCCGTTACAAATTTGATTGATTCGACTTTACCGCCATGTTCCTCAACTATATCTTTACCAACTATTTTATCAATAGACCAGTCTGAACCTTTAACTAGCATATCAGGTATAAGTTCCCGAATCAGCTGCTCAGGTGTATCTTCTTCAAAAAGTGTAACATAGTCAACAGATTTTAAATTATACAGCAGGAAAGCTCTTTCCCGCTCGTTAATTATAGGTCGTCTTTCCCCTTTGATCCTTTTAACTGAAGCATCTGAGTTTAAACCGACAATTAATATGTCTCCTTTTTCTTTTGCTTTTGCAAGATAATCAACATGTCCGGCATGCAGAATATCGAAACAACCATTAGTGAACACAACTGATTTATCTAAAACTTTTAAGGCTTTTCGTATACCAATTATTTTTTCTCTTGAAATCAAAACGTCTTTCATCGATACTCCGAATTAATGTTATTAAATAGATCATCCAAATCAATTGGAACAATACCCGCAATTTCGCAAACCATACCGCCTGCATAATTGGCTAAATATGCAGCTTCATTTATACTGGAACCTGTTGCAAGCGCCATAGTAATTGTTGCAATAACAGTATCGCCGGCGCCTGAAACATCCACTACTTTTCTGGCTATTGTTGGAATCTGTAAATATTGTTTTCCTTTTTCAAGAATCGCCATACCATCCTCACCTAATGTAAGCAAACAATATTTTACATTCAATCGTTGCATTAATTTTGAAGCGGCATTTTTAATACTTTCGTCAGAATTAATTCTTATTCCAAAAGCATTTTCGGTTTCTTTCCGATTTGGTTTGAACAAAGTGGCATTTTTATATTCGAAAAAATTATCAAATTTTGGATCAACAGTTATAATCTTATTATGTCTATTTGCTAATTCAATAATCTTAGCGATCAAAGTTGGAGTAAGCACGCCTTTATTATAATCCTGCAAAATTATTGCATCTATCTGGTTTATCATCTTATTCAATGATACAAATATTTGGTTTTCAATTTCTAAGGAAATTGGAAGTTTGCTTTCCTTATCAATTCTTACAATATGCTGGTTTGCAGAGATAACTCTTGTTTTATTAGTTGTTGGTCTTGAATTATCTTTAATTATGAACTCGGAAGTTATGTTCTCTTCCTTGATCAAATCGGAAAAGATCTTCCCGTCATTATCATCTCCAATAATGCCTATGGGAATGGCATTGCCTCCTAACTTGGAAATATTTAGTGCTACATTAGCAGCGCCCCCAAATCTAAAAAACTCGCTATCAATTTCAACAATAGGTACAGGTGCTTCAGGTGAAATTCTTTTTACATCTCCCCATAGATAACCATCAAGCATCATATCGCCAATTATGGCAATGTTTTTTTCCTTAAACTTTTTCTTAAGATCTAATAATTTATTTTTTTGGATTTCTGTCATTCGTTAATTTCTCAAAATTTTCAATAAATTTATTAGAAAAGTCTAACAAATAAACTCCGTTCTCCGTTCCAATCCATAATCGTTTACCATCGAAATAGAATGAGTAAGTAGTTGCCGGAAAGTTTTTGATGTCCAGCATTCTTACTTTTCCGGTTACTCTATTTATAAGGGCAATACCTCTTCCATAAATGTCTTTCGTGTTTTTGCTAAATTGATAAAGAGCAGCCCAGATATAATCACCGGTCAATGCCAGATCATAAATACCGTTTCCTCTTAATCCATTTTTTGCATCAAAACGAATCCACTCATTTTTTCTATCGAATTTATAGATGCCTCCCAAATTATAATCGGGATTTCTGTTAGTAACAAATTCATCCAGTCCAATCCAAATATTATTCTGCTCCAGCAGAAGTGCGGATATTGAAACGGCATCACCTTCGCCTCTAAAGTAGTTCAGATTATTATCATAGAACGACATCGTTCCTTCATCATTAATACTGCGCGATTTATCATACTTATGAAGCCCATCTTCAGAGCCGAACCATACAAGACTATCACCATCTAACTTTACAACTTTTATAGTATTGGTTTTAACATCGTTGTTTGTAGTAAGATCATAATCCGTAAATCTTCTTTTCTTTAAATCGTATTTGGTTAGATACTTAAATCTCCCGATCCAGACTGCCTTAATGTATGGGTCATATTCAATATCGCGTATCCAATTACTCAACTGACCGCCTTTACCAAATTTTCGTTTTGTCCATCTCTTACGTTTTTTATTATAGATAAAGAGACCGTCAGAAGAACCTGCCCATACAAAGTCTTTATTAGCAGCAATAGTATAGAAAAAATTTAATGATAACTTTTTGTTTTTCGTGGAAAAATTCTGCCACTTTTTCTTTTTCAGATCATACTTGTAAATTCCGCTGCCGTTAGTAGCAACCCATATGTTTTTCCCATCATCGCAGATATCTCTTACAACAGTTCCTTCAAGAAAATGCTTCATAGGAGGAAGATCTTGCGCATGAAGGAAGAGAGGGAAAGATAGAGAAAAAAACAGTATGATTTTGTTAAGCATTTTCATTTATAAGCAGATTACTCTTTTCAAATTCATTCTCAATAAAATTGTTGTCTCGTTCAAATGAAATGTCCCATTCGATTTCAAAAGCTGTTAAGATTGAATCCGACAACCTTGAATAATTAATATCTTGATTTGTGATTGTGGAAATTTCGGTGGTTTTACTCTGCAATTCATCTAGTAAACTTTCGACTGATGATTTATCCGAAAGATAGTAAGGCAGCTTAGTGTGATATTTTCCGCAAAGAATTGATCCGTGCTGAAGAATAATGTTGTTCATTTTTCTCTGCGCGCTGCCGATCAACTTCTTATTGTTAAATTTAACTTCACTTTTTGCGGTACTAGCAAAACAAAGCGCTCCGGAAGGTTGGTCAAGTTCATTTTTGAAGTCAGGCTGATGACTCTCGAGTTCAACAGATCTTAACTTATCATTGTACATCCCCAAACCTTTTGATAAAGCTACAGAAGTCTTGTTGTAAACTTCCCTCGCTGCTAAACCAAAACTTACCGGCAGAACAATTGAATATGTTAACTCTTCGGCATGAAGAATCGCTCTGCCACCGGTAGGTCTTTTTACTACGTCAATGTTATCTTCGTTTGCTTTTTCTGTATTAATTTCTTCGAAACTCTGATTTGCCCCGAGCGAAATGGCATAAGGCTCCCAGCGGTAAAGTCTAAAGTATGCTTGATTTTCCGTACAATGCCGGGAAAGGAAAATATCAAAATCCATATTATATTTCCCGCTATTTTTGCCACTATCTATAAACAGCCATCTCATCTTGTAAGTATACTTCTCTTTTTAGGTTTGTCAATAAACTTAACAATGTTAGTTACATATTCGTTATCAAATTCGTCAATTAATCTTTGTCTAGCATCAGAAATATTTAAGCCGGAAAAATATAAAATTTGGTATGCATCCTTAATAGCAGCAATATCTTTATTAGTAAAACCTCTACGTCTCAATCCTACTGTATTCAAACCCATATACTGAAACGGGACATTCTTTGCAAGAACATAAGGGGGAACATCTTTGGAAACATGTGAGCCTCCCTGGAGCATACTATGTTCAGCAATATACCCAAACTGGTGGAGCAGGGAACCACCGCCGACAATAACCCAGTCCTCAATAGTTACGTGTCCGGCAACCTGAACTGCGTTTGCAATTATGCAATTATTCCCAATTACACAATCATGCGCTACATGTGTATAAGCCATGATCAAGCAATCCTTACCGATCTTTGACCTTCCGGTATCAATTGTTCCTCTATGCAAGGTAACAAACTCTCTTATTATTGAGTTATCGCCGACATAAAAAAAAGTTTCTTCCCCGGCATATTTGAGATCTTGAGGTCGATTTGATACAGCGGCAGATTGAAAAATTTTTACATTTTTCCCAATTCTTGCGCCATTATAAATACATACATGCGGTCCAATATCAGTGCCATCACCAATCTCGACATCACCTTCTATATAAACATAAGGACCGACTGTTACATTCTTATCTAATTTTGCTGCCGGATCTACAATTGCAGTTGGATGTATTGTTGTCATTTTGAACCTGGTTAAATTACTTAATTCTGTTTATCTACTACTGCAGCCATCATTTCAGCTTCACAAACAAGATTGTTATCGACGAATGCTTTTGTTTTCATTGAAACAAATCTCCCGTTATTTTTACCAATTAATTCTGCTTCTAAAATCAGCTGGTCACCGGGAACAACAGGTTTTCTGAATTTTGCTTTATCAATTTTCATGAACATGACTATTTTGGTTTTCAGATCTTCTTCAGTAAGTGAGTTCAACATTAA
>JAADIB010000292.1 GCA_013151565.1 Chlorobiota bacterium | reverse complement strand
ATGTCACTGCGGCTTAAAGAAAAGGCAATAAAAATGAATAAGAGACTTCTACAATGCAACAGAATTAATCGCTATCACAAAACTGTTTCCTTCTTTGTGGTTTAATCGCCATGTGAATTCTAACTTTATTGGAAGTAGTACATGACCAATTCCGAACCCAATTTCATATAAAGGTTCTATAAATTCCGGGAAAATGTTATCATACGATTTGTAGTTGAGTTTTTTGGATTCATCTGAAGTTGAGAGCCAAGCAACGTTAAAATATGCATCCAATTTAAGACTAGCGTCTTTGAGGAATGGAATTTTCAGCATTTTAAATATCTCATCGTTAAACCTATATTGAGTAGTAATAGTATAGACTCTATCGCCGATATAACTAGCAATACCTACAGTTCTAAAAGTGAAATCCTTACCAAGCGCTGTAATGTTACCAGGCAAGGCAGTCATAAGCTGATAAGGAATCGGTCCGTTAGAATGAATGCCTTTTGCATAAATCTCAAAACTTGTAGAGCGGAATGAGTTTATGTGTGCCCAGAAATTTAATTTGTAAATCTGAAAATCCAGGTTGCTTGTCATCTTGGACTTATTACTAATAACTACTTCGCCATCCAAAGTAAAATACGATTTTCCCAAACTGGTACGCCTTCTGAAATACCCGTTTTCAATGAACTTTCTAAAATCAAGTTTGAATGTTCCAGAAACAGCGACAATCTTACCTTCGTATATAACAGTGTTTGGAGAGAACATTTTATCTTTTGCAAAAAACGAATACTCAGTGTTTACTTTAGCATTCTTATCCGTTCTGTTAGTAAATCCAACACCCAAATCTAAAATTGGGAATACCGCTCCACTCAACTTAAAATCAACACCTTTTGAATAGAAGTAATTTCTAAAATCGTAATGTCCGAAAAGACTGGTCAATGTTGATATAAGATTTCCGTATTCATCTGACTCTTTAAAAAGTATACCTAATCTATCATAAACATTTAACGATACTTTTGTTGTTCTGTATTCCCCTAAAAGATATTCGCCATTAAAATCCCATTTGAATTTTTTGTCAGAAAATCCATAGTCTGCTTCAAGAGAAGTTGAGAACCGTTTGTTGTACGAGTCATTATAATATAGATCTAAATTAAGAGCACTACCTTCAACTTTATTATAGTGATATAAATTCAAAGTTCCGTTTGTATAGAAATCATCCGATATCCATACTTTTGTAGAGAACCATGAAAATCTATTCCAGAATGTGCGGGGAAGCGCTTCAACACTATCAATTCTTTTGTATGCTTCAACTTCTTCTAATGTATTTGGAATTTTTTGATTCAGTTTCCAAAAAGTTGAATCTTTCTTATCTGCTTCCGGCATAACTTTGAGCACAACCATGTCAAAGAAATTATCATCAATTTTATTATTAATTTTATAGTCATACAAAACTGAGTTTACCTCGAAACCGAACTTTGCCATACCTAAAACATTGCCTTTTACAAAAAGCCTATAATCAATCGGCATATAAATGTTTTCATCATATGCTAGATATTGCTGAATAACATTAACACGTTTGAATATGCCTCCGGGATTAGCTGCATCGTTTAAGTTTACATCTACTTTAATTAGATTGAAAGTGCTGTCAGTTATAAAGAGCGTTCCATAAAATCCGGGATCGGATTTGTCATCTGGTTCAAAATGAATTTTAAATACCGGTGTGTTGTTATAAGCAATAGTATCAAGAATCCTATAGTAATAAAAATCCAAAGCATTATCAGCAATGGGACTTAAAATCGGGCGACCGAAAAACTCAATATCATCAGAATAAAAATTCTGTATCATTCGTCCGCCTGTTAATAAATTTATTGACGAAGGAAAATTTGCCGATTGTTTTTGAGCCGTTATTTCTTCTTTATAATTATCCGGTTTTTTGAAATATCCCTTACTTTCATTTTCAAACAATCCGGTTATTTTTAAATCAGCAGTATCTTTAATAGCTAAACCCATACCAACGCTATTATCACTAGTGGAAATATCGCTTGTCGTTTTAATGATTCCCTTTGTGTAAGCATTGAATTCGTATGAATTTAATTTTTTGTTTCTAATATTTTTAGTTTTTATTGCTCTTTTAATAATTTCAAGCGCAGGATTTTCTGAAGGTAAAACCGTTACTTCACCAAGTTTTATGGATGTTCTCAGCAATTTAAAGTTAATCGGGATATCCATGTTAACACTTAAATTTATTGTATCGGACTTATAACCGATATAAGAAGCAATAAGTTTGTAATTTCCTTTTTTTAGTTTTAACACATACGTCCCGTCAATATTGGCTGATGTACCAATGTTGGACGAATCAACTCTTATATTGGCAAAACTGAGAGGTCGTTTATTTTCTCTATCCGTTATTGTCCCAGTTATTGTATACCCCTGTCCATAGAGTGCTAGCTGTAAGAAAACAAAAAATATTATCGATATTATGTGCTTAGTCATCTTAACCGGTTTCTTAAGATCATAATGAAAGTAAAAATAATAAATTATGGAATAAAAAAAGCCCCAATGATTATTTTGGGGCTTGGGTCGAGATCTAATAGGGGAGCTTAGATATCGTGAAAATATTTTATAAACTTTTATTCATACCAGGAAACTACTTCAAAATTACCCGTTCCTGGGAAAAATGGTGGAGACATTACCATCAATCTGTCATCATATCTATATCTTTTACTAAATCCGTGACTTATGCCATAACTACTAAAAGTACCAACAGCCATTCTTGACTCTTGAGTTATTCCTCCAAGTAAGTTTATATATCCACTTGAGGGTCTAGAGCTATAATTTTCAGATCCAAAGCCTTTTTCCTGACTAAACATTGCGGCTTGAATATTAATATCGTGTGCATTAGCGGCATTATCTGTAATATAAATCTCCTGCTCAGCAACAATCCCCAGTATATCGTCCGAAGGGCCTAAACGGGGATCATCTTTATAAACCACATCATCATCAAGATAAATTTTACCACCTTTTATTGTTTTTGTAGTTGTTTTCTTCCATTTATATTTTCTTTTTCGTCTATTCCATTTCCAATAGCCTGAAGTTGCTGTAACTGTTTCTTGAGATGCAGCCACTGTGTACTTTCCATCTATAACACCTTTCATTCTAATTGTAGCTGCGTTTGCAAATATTGTTCCGTTATTCGTAGCATCTGGAAGATACACGGTAGTATCGGCTTTATTAGCACCATATCTAAAGTTAAGACTATCTCCTTTAAAATCAAGAATTACAGTATCTTGACCGCTAAAATAAAGACCATCATTTTGCGCAGCAGTACTAATATTGTCAATTCCATCGTCTGGTATAGATAATTCCTCCGATGATCGACTGTATCCACCGTTAAACTCAGGATTTGAACCTCTATATTTATGAATACCTTTATAGCTACTGGCTTTGCCCATAAAAACAGGATCTCCATAGATTCTTATTTTATCATTGGTATGAAAAGGACCCCATACCGTATCTTTAGATGTCCACCAGATAGTGGAATTACCAATTTTTTCTTTATTTGAAAAATAACCGTATCTCGAAAAACTACTCGGTTGTAATTTTACTTCAACTGTATGAGTTTCTTCTAAACCTCCGTCCCCAAATGTCCCAACTGAAGTTATCTTAATAATCTCTCGAACTGGATCAATTGTTTTAATATCAACTGAATATTCTCCTCCGTTATATTCAATATCATCATAACCTTCTCGCCAAGAATTATCAAAAAAGACTTTACTTGCCGCAATATTGGCTCCTGCTAATGCAGTGTAATAAGCATTAGTTTTAACATAATATTTCATGGCATTATCATAAGCTCTTACTGAGATATTAGAAATATTACGTCCGATAACTACAAAGATTAAACTAAATCCAATAACTAAAAATAATGCTCCTTTTCCTCCCATGACATTGCCTCCTATCTGTTTCTTAGATTTCTTGCTGCTAATCTAATTTGACGCCAAAATACACTTGGATATTTTTTGTTATATCCATTTACAGATTCTACCTCTAAATCAATCTGCAGCGAATGAATTGCTCCTGTTGCTGCGCCATATATTGGCGTCGGAAGTTTATTTCCGAATGAATCAAAATAAGTAAGTTTGAATAGTGTAATTCCAATATTAGACCCCCTAGGTATATTACTGTTAACTACCCTGTATAATAATCTATCTCTGGGGTTATCCGTATTGCTTAACTCAGAAGTAGGACCAACAAAATAGTGAAGAGTATCAATTATGCCATCACCGGGTGAGTTTGCTGAAATTGGAATGTCGGTTAAAAATGAAATCTTGTTTTCATCAGCATAGATTATGGAGCTTGTAGGATCAGGTATATTTTCCCATTTTTCACAATAACCCATCTTTCTGAAATCATGCTCAATTATAGATACCGCTTCAACTAATCCTTCCTGCACCATTAATTCACCGCTGAAAGCAAATGTATTTTCAACTGCGGTGTCATTTATCCTAAATAAAATTAATAACAGCAGCGCTCCAATAATTGTTGACCCAAGTATGTCGATTAACGTACTAAATCCCACCTTACCACCTATCTAAAATAAAAATAACTCATTATGGTTGATATTTTAATCGTATCTGTCATTGAAGGACTTGTTACCATAACATTTAATTTTTTGTACCAAGTTTTTGAGCCAACAAAAACATCTGGATTCGAATCAGAAATGTATCCTACTTTACAATTAATATCGAAAACCGCAGATTCTAAAGTTGAATCTTTGTAAGTAATATGTAAACCATTATAGTCATCAAAATCATTATAATTATTGGAATCTCTACTTACATAATATTCTCCAGGACCAGGTCCACATGTAGATAGTTGGGAAGCATAAATAAGGTTTGTTCCATCTGTTGTGCTTACATCAAAAGCTAAACCGTTGGCGTCTTCAATTATTGAAGTTGCTAAAGAAATTGCGAGGATATCAAATTTTGAATCTAAGACTATATCATTATTCCTTAGGTATCCATTATTCACACTAAGTACAATAATACTTAACAAAAACATTGCTCCCATTGTAATCATCATTTGACCACTGTTCATAAAACTCTACTTTATTATGATTTATAATGATTTATTTATATCAAAATCCGTGCTATAACGAAAAGGATGGATTGTCTTTTATGAAGAATTTCTAGTTAGTATTTTACAATCACTTATGAAACCATAAAAAGGTTGAATTTTAACCCAAATTGCTTTCTTTTTTATTAAATTTAAAATTCTTATTATTAGCCGTTAACTCACTAGGTTTATAATCATAAGTAAAATAATTTATATGAAAGCTCTAGTAGGTAAAAATTACCAATAGAGCTGATGTACAAATTACATAAACTCAGATTGTGCAATAGAAAAAGTATATTTTTATAACCTATTATAATTCAATAAGTTACAATGCTTGTTTTCTATTGTTTTACATTAGGAACTTACAAATAAAAATCAACGTATATTAAAACACTGTTCGTGCTAAGAAAGCCATTGTTTTCCTTTAGTATAACTAAAGAGAGTAACATTATGGCTGCAATTGTTATCATCATTTGATCGGTATTCATAGTTTTTAATTTTTTGTTACAGAATGCCTCCTTGGATAGAAGGCTGGTACCATAATCAATTAATGTAATAAATTATGTTTGAATTTTTTAAGGACAATCTTCTCTAATTAATTATAATTTCAATTGAAGGATTCTTTTACTTAGGATTTTATTATATTGCAGATAATTAAATTTTAATATATAAAAAGTTGTAAAATAGCCTATGGATGCAATAAATATAATTTCACTTGTTGCTCTTGTTTTTTCAATTTTTGCAAATTCAGCTACAGCCAAAGGAGGATTGAAAGGTGCCGTAACAAAAAATGAGAAGAAACCCAAGACTTATCTTCAGAAGATTCCGTTAAATGTTTCTGTTCTTATTTTAGTGCTCCAGATCCTTGGTTTGTTTCAAATTGGGACACTAGATTATGCTAATAATTTAATCCCTATAAGAATAATTGGATTGCTTGTCTTTATAATTTTTTCATGGTTGCAGGTACGATCATTTAAGAACTTAAAAGGAAATTATTCTCAAGAGATCGTTATCAAAAAAAATCATCAGCTTGTTACCACTGGAATGCATAAAATAGTAAGGCATCCGCAGTATTTAAGTCAAATTATAAGTGATCTTGGTCTTGGAATAGCATTATGCAGTTTCTTGGTCGTCCCTTTGGTTTTATTAGTAGAATTACCTTTGTTCATTTTAAGAGCAAAAAAAGAGGAAGAAATTCTGAATGAATATTTTGGTGAAAAGTACATTGAATACAAGAAAAAATCCTCGTTTATGATTCCTTTTATAGGATAATATGCAGAAGAACATTTTAATTTATATATCATTAAGTCTGCTTTTATTGATCACTTCTATTAACGGGCAGCGTCTTCTTAAAGTTTCTGTTTCAAAAAACGGCAAAAAAGGACAGGTTTCCTCGATAGTTAGAAACGGAATGACATATATTTCCGCGAAGGATATTTCAAAGATCTTATCGGGAAATTATTATTATAATCCTACAGCTGCAAAAGTTGAAATGAAATTTGATAATTTCAATCTTAAAGTTACCGCAAAAAATCAATTTGTTGTACTTACTGATAAAAATGAGAATAAAAGTGTGGTATTCCAAATACCAATTTCTACATTATTAATTAATAATGATGTTTTTCTGCCTATTGATTACACACTAAAATATATAGAAATCGCTTATCAGAAAAAACTAAAATATAATAAGAAAACAAAAGATCTGCTTGTTACTAACGATCCATCTGATATTTTTGAACAGCTAAGATATACAACTCCCACAGAAATTACAGTTGCCAAAAGTCCCGCTGTAAAACGTATATCAAATTACGATATCTTCAGCATGGATATAACGGAAATGGCAAACGGAACATTAATAAGATTGAAAACAACCCGTAGAATTAATAAATATAGCTCATCAATTCACGAAGGGAAATTATTTTTCTTCGTTTCCGGCGCTTCAATTGATCCTGCATTTATTAAAAGCGCTAAACCAGCCGGCGCAATACGAAAAGTGCGAGTAAAAACCGTTAGAGGAAATAAACAGATTGAATTTACCTTAAAAGGTGGAGTAAAATACGCCGATTCGCTGCAGTCTTCGTCAAAAGATATTGATACGGATGATATTTTGATTACAATTCAAAACGGAGCTTTAGATAAATTAACTAAAAATTTAGAAAATGATAAAAACAAGTGGAATTTTGACGTCATTGTTATTGATGCGGGTCATGGAGGGAAAGATCCCGGAGCGATTGGCGTAACCGGATTAAAGGAAAAGGATGTAAATCTTAGTATTGCACTTGAATTGGGTAAAATACTGAAAGAAAAAATGCCGGATGTCAATGTCGTGCAGACAAGAACAAAAGATAAATTTGTTGAATTGTATAAACGAGGGAAAATTGCAAATGAAAATAGCGGAAAACTATTTATTTCAATCCATGCAAATTCCTTAGGTAGAAAAAACTCTAAAACCCGGGGATTTGAAGTTTATTTACTCCGCCCTGGAAAAACAGAAAAGGCAATAAAAATTGCAGAAATGGAAAACAGCGTTATTAAGTATGAAGATAATCCTCAACGATATCAAGCCTTAACGGATGAAAATTTTATTTTAGTAACTATGGCTCATTCTGCTTATCTTAGATATTCGGAAAGATTCGCAGAGATATTGTACAAAAATTGGGAAAAGGAACTTAAGGTACCGGCGCGTGGTGTTAAACAAGCTGGATTTTTAGTATTAGTCGGCGCTTCTATGCCGAGTGTGCTTGTTGAAACCGGATTTATATCGAATAGAAAGGACGAAGCTTATTTGAAAAGCAAGAAAGGCAGAAAACAAATTGCCGGAACAATTTACGAATCTATTGTAAAATATCGTGAGTTTTACAAAAAGCAGATGAGCGAAGAATCTAATTAATTACTTATCAACAATTATTTAAATAGAACGGATAAATTATGACAAATGCGCAAAAATGGGTTTCAATCTTTTTAGTACTGTTTGTTATTCTACTTGCATTATCAAAACTAACAAGCAGAAATGAAGATGAAACAACTAATAGCAGCGATAAATATAATTCAACGCAAACCGAACAAATGAGCCAAGCTGAAATTTTGATCAGCAATAATAAATGTATGGATTGCCATGGTCAAAATTTGGATGGTTCGGCTTCCGGTCCTTCCCTTGCAAAAGTAGGACAAAATTGGACTAAAGAAGATCTTTTAACCTTCTTAAAAAATCCGCCGGCTTTTTCCGATGATCCCAGAATTCAACAGTATAAAGGTAAATACAGAAAGAGTATGCCTGCGGTTGACAAGATGAATGACAATGAACTAAACATTCTTGCCGATCATTTAATGAATTTGAAATGAATCTCCCAGCTGCAAGATGTGGGGAACTCATCCTTTGGCGGATTAAACAAGTTTGTTTTTTTAACGTTTAAAAAAGGAAAGCCCGCCTTTGCAATGTGCAAAGGCGGGCTGTAAAAAATAATCGAATAACAGCTGTTAAGACAATATTGCTAAAATATCACCGCGCTGAACTATTTTGTATTCATTACCATCAACTGTGATATCTTCACCGCCATATTTTGCAAATAATATCTTATCGCCTTCTTTAATTTTTTCTTGAAGATCTTCATCTGTTCCTACTGCAATAACAGTACCCATTCTAGGTTTTTCTTTTGCTGTGTCAGGAATAATAATACCTGATGATGTTTTTTCAGTTTCTTCAGTTACTTCAACGAGAACTCTGTCGTCTAAAGGTTTAACCGTCATTTTTGTATCTCCTCTTATTATTTTATGTTTAACATTTTATTAATTTTGGGTTTATCAAACCCAACTATCGGTCTATTATTTATTAAAATCACAGGTACTCCTGTCTGACCAGTTCGTCTCTGCATGTCAGCTGCCGCTCTTTGATCTCTAGAAACATCAATATCGGTAAACCGAATTTTCTTCTCTCTAAAGTATCTTTTTGCAGTATTACAGAAACTGCAAGTTGGGGTTGTAAATATAATAATTTTTGGTTGATAATTCTGCTGCATTTTTTAAAAACTCCATATTTTTTTTATCAGGGTTTGATGATAAAAATTTAAAAAGGATTCGTTCTTTTACCCTTTTTTGTAGTTTGGATTAAATATCCTTCACAAAAACATTTCCTTTGCTTCTTGTAAATCCGATATTCAATAAATATTTCTGATGTTTTTTTACCGTCGATCTCGAAGTCAGTGTTTTATAACCATTATTCCTAAAATATTTCATCGCTGAATTAAAAACATACTTTCCTGATTTCAGATCTCTGTAATCCGGGATTGCATAATCTAAATGAATCTCTATCTCGCCGTCCTTTTTTTCTTCGATTATTAGCAATCCAACCGGTCTTAAATCTCGCAAAACGAAGAAACAACTTAATTCTTCTAAATTTAGATCCTTATAACTAGGGAAAAATATTTCAATATCCTTTGCATAAAATTCCAAAAATTCCGTGAGATATAGATGTTTTTCATCAAGTACGGGAACCAGCTTAAAATCTTCTTTAGTATTATACATTTTTATTAAGTAATAAATATCAATCAAAGCGATATATCCGTTGAGCACAAAAACCGGATAAGAGCCGATTAACAATCCATAGATTGAGAAAGTAAATGCTCCGAAAAGATTTATTCTTCTCAAATATCTGATATTCTTCATCGTAAGCGAAAGCGCAACAAGAAACGATCCTAAATATCCAATGATTTCGTAATATATCATTAACTATCCTAAAAATTAAGGTGCGAAATATAATTATAAGTTAGTTCAATTTTTCAATAATATTTATTTATATTAATTAAAGCATTTATATTTTGGAGGTATCATGAAAACATTATTTAGATTTTTTCCAATACTGCTGCTAGTGATAACTTTAACAGGCTGCATTGATGTTCAATATAAAATGCATCTCAGAACTGATGGTTCCGGCACAATTGAAGAAATTGTATACATGAACTCTGCAATGGTACAAGTGCTCAAGGGTTTTATGGCAATGGGTAATGATTCAACTCAACAAAAAGAGTTTAGCTTGTTCGATGAAGATGAGTTAAGAAAGGAGGCAAAGGACCTTGGAACAGGTGTAAGATATGTATCAGGCGAAGAACTTAAAGATAATGGACGTGAGGGATATAGAGCCGTTTTTGAATTTGATGATGTTAATAAAATAAAAATGAATGAGGATGTTTCCGATAAAACTCCTTCATTGGGCGTAGAAGAAACTCCCGAAGATAATATAACTTTTAAATTTATAAAAGGAAGTCCTGCAACACTTATGATTTATATGCCTAATGATAATGAAGAAGGAAATGAGGTTGAAGAGGAAGTTGAGGTTGAAGCTGATTCTGTTGGCAATCAAGATGAGGAGTGGACAGATGAGATGAAAAATATGATGAAAGACTTTAGAATCTCAATTCAGATTGAATTAGACGGTGATATTGTTGAAACAAATGCAACCAATGTTGACGGTTCAACTATAACATTACTGGAAATGAGTTTTAATAAATTGCTCGAAGACCCCGAAAAGTTTAAAAAGCTCAAAGGTTTAGACGATGCTTCGTACGAGGAAACGAAAGAACTTCTAAAAGATATTCCCGGTGTAAAATTCGAAATGAACGAAGAGGTAAAAGTAGTCTTCGAATAGCGGATCATTAATCAATGAACCAATCAAAGATATAGATTATCTATACAAATTTGTTTTCTATCTTTTATAGAAAACCGCTTAGTTAAGCAAATTTATTTTCAAAAGTATAAAGTACTAAGAAACAATGGGATATATTTATGTTAAAGAGTAAAAAGCTTTTCAAATTTATTTTAATAGTTATATCATTTCTAACTATTGTTCTCAATGCCGAAGAGGGACAGTATCCCCTTAGTAGTATTAACAAACTCGATTTGAAAAAAGCTGGATTGCTGATTGATCAAAACGAGATATATAATCCGAACGAAATTAGTTTAATTGATGCACTTGTAAAAGTTAATGGCTGTACAGGTTCGTTTGTTTCACCGGACGGTTTGATCATTACAAATCATCACTGTGCTTTTGGTGCGGTGAATGAGGCATCTACCCCGGAACACAATTATTTAGAGAACGGATTTCTTGCTAAGTCAAGGGACAAAGAAATTCATGCGAAAGATTATAAAGTAAAGATCACCGAGTCGTATGATATGAAGATGTTTCCGACATTATCCTTGAAGCAGTTGAAGGTATTGATGATCTTGAAAAGCGCTCGAAGATCATTTCAAAGAAAATGCGGGAGATTGGTGAAAAGGCAAAAGATAAAGAAAACTCAATAGAGGCAAGCGTTTCGGAAATGTTTCCGGGAAAGTCTTACATCCTTTTTAAATATAGAATTATTGAAGATGTCCGCCTGGTTTATGTGCCTCCGAGAACGATCGGTGAGTTTGGCGGAGAAACCGATAATTGGGTTTGGCCAAGACACACAGGTGACTTTACTTTTATGCGTGCTTATGTTGCGCCGGACGGAAGTTCTGCAGGATACAGCAAAGAGAATATTCCATTCAAACCAAAAAAATATCTTGAAGTAAATCCCAATGGAATTGAAGAGGGTGACTTTGCTTTTGTGCTCGGCTATCCCGGCAGAACATATAGAAATTTTCCGTCTCAATTCATTGAATATCAATACAACTATCAACTACCTTATATTTCATCTTTGTATGAGTGGACAATTAAATTGATTGAAGCAAAAACAGAAGGTAATGAAGA
>JAADIB010000190.1 GCA_013151565.1 Chlorobiota bacterium | reverse complement strand
CTGGCAGAAGCGCTTCCGTTATTTATCAATACCACGAGAGGATATTTTTCATATTCGTAAGTTTTCCTGCAGAAAAACTTTTCGTCAAACCGGCTTACTCTTCCTTCGGTATAAACTATTAATTTTTCATCATCGAGAAAGAGATCGGCAACGGAAACAGCTTGATTGAGCAGACCGCCGGGATTATTCCTCAGATCGAGGACAATATTTTTCATCCCTTTATCTCGTAGCTCTGCCAGATCTTTGATAAGTTCATCTGTTGACGTACCCGAAAACTTTGTTAAAGAAATATAACCGATAGAATCGTGGTATATTAGAGAAGCGTCAACAGAAAGCAAAGGTATCTTATCTCTAACTATTTCAAATTCATATTCCCTCTTTCTGATAGGACGGTAAATAGTAACCTTTACCTTACTGCCCTTCTCCCCTCTCAGAGCCTTGACAACATCCTTGTTAGTAAAACCGATACAGCTTTTCCCTTCTATCTTGGTGATCTTATCGCCGGCAAGAATACCGATCTTGAAACTCGGACCACCGGAAATTGGGGAAACCACAGTAATCGTATCGTTTATTATCTGGAACTCGACCCCAATGCCTTCAAATTCTCCGCGGAAAGACTCCTCTGATAACTTTTCATCCTCAGTAGAAATATAAGTAGTATGAGGATCTAGTTTATCGAACATCCCTTCAATTGCATACTCCACGAGTTTGTGCGGGTCGGTATCTTTAAAATAATATTTAGTTGTATAGTTCAAAACTTCATTAAATTTATACTCTTGCAGACCGGTTGTTTTTTCGTCGAGGTAGTCTCCCACTTTTATTCCAATAAAGACACCGGCAACAAGAACGAGTATAAGAATAGGTATACTAATAATTTTGTTTTTCATGGTTTGTAATTAAATTCTGAGTGAAAATAGTAAGTCTATGTAAAGGTCTTCCAGTAATACTTCGGGGACATTTTTTCTATCCAGCAGAACGGAATTCAAAGTGAAAATATAATTTTTAACCGGTTCGTATTTTACAATGAACTGATAATTATAATATTGCTCAAGAGCTCCGTCAAGGAATGGAGCATCATCAGAGTCCCCGATACGATGTCCGACCAGAATATCTCCGCCGTGATTAATGAAAACATTTCCCGCTCTATCAAGATCGTTTGCACCATGACGTATATATTGGAATTTGAAATCAAGCTCAACTCTGTAGTGAGGCTTATATTTTATATCCATGATATATGATTCGCTATTTGGCTGCATATTGGAACCGAGACCAATTTGATAACTTGTATAATTATTATCATGAATTCTATGAGTATAAACATACGGATCGATGCGAACATACTGCAATGCAAGACTAAGTGGAAACGTTCGTGCAAACGGATTTAATGCGACTGAGAAATCATACAGAATTTTATTGCCGAACCAGCTTGTTCCGATCTTTGAAAAGTCGATATCATCAATCAAAACCATCCCGTAAAATGTGACACCGCTTAGCGTATTGTTTTGGAAATCGAAATACAGCATGGAATTGTCTCTATCTTGATTTGCATGTTCAGCGCTTTTATAAAAATTGAATGGGTTTATATATGATAAGTCCATCGATCTATTTGAATAAACGATCATCTCACCCAAGCCTAGTTTGAAGTGTCTTGAAAAGTTCAGGGAAAGTCTATGAAACGCAAGGAACTTATCCGTTATAGTTCTAATATTTCCTTGAATCGGATCATACGTGTTCGTCATTTGTCCGAGAAGCTTACCGTGGAAAAATGAGAATGAAAATATGGAGTAATTAAATCTGAATGAAAAATAATCCATAGGAGGTGCATAGCTGCCAAGTATTGATTTAACCGGACCGTAACCGATCAGCATTCTATCGCGACCGATCTTGAACCTTGCATACTTAAATTCTGCAGAGAGGTATCCTTCAGTTTCATCAAACGATGTTGCAGCATCCTTATTCTCGTTATACTTATAGTTATAAACAAGGTTACTTTTAATTGCAGATAATTCCTTATTGCCGAACTGAGCGCCGTTAGTTGCTCGAAAATAATATCCGAAATTATTCATGAAAGAACCGCGCACTTCACCGCCAAAAGTAAAAAGTGAAGAGTTCTTGCTGGTTGAGTTCTCGTTTTCCCATGAATAAATATATTCGCCGCTTCCTACAAAGTTAAAGAATACATTAAAGTTGGATGAGTCTTGATAAAAATATAGAAATTTCTCTTTCTGATTAAAGTGTTCCGCTACATCAAATTTTGGGAATAAAGATTGATATGTGTCAGTCTCAAAGTCCATATCAAATTTGAATTCAGTGATCATATCGTTTAGAATATTATTGTCGATATTGCTCAAGCTGTTTCGTTTTGCTTCAATAACTTTGATAAACTTCACAATATCCAGCCTGCTTAAAGGCAATTCAAACGGATCGTAATTATCAATTACATGATACGACTGCATCCTTTCCAAAAAATCGTACACAGGATGATTCACATTCACATAACCGACTTGAGCAAATGCGGCTGACGAAACAAGAATCAATATCAAGGCAATTTTTTTCAACTACCTAACTTCCTCCCACTCAGTTGATAAAGATTTATTAGTAAAAATAACATAAAGAGCATTGAATAGCCACGTAAAGAAAATTTTTACGTGCCCGTATTTTCTATATCTTCTTGGGGATTCGAAAACAGTAAGTTTCCTATCGAAAAATATTTTGCCGTTTTTCCTAATTCTCTTAAATAGATCAAAGTCTTCTCCTGCAGCCATATTTTCATTGTAGCCGTTATGCTGATTAAAAGTATCACGACTCATAATATGACATTCTCCCCTTCCCATGCCCATACCGATGAGATTTAATAAATGAAAATACCAATTATAAAAATTTAAGAAAATTGAATCAGATATTTTTCTTTCGGAAGGAATCACTTTCACTTTGCAGGTCATTGCAAGATAATTGCCGGTTACGAAATATCGATGAATTCTATAAAAGAAATAATCGAGTGAGTCGAACAGCACATCCCCGTTTATAAAAATAAAGATACTTCCTTCAGCAACGTGAGCGCCGGCATTTCTTCCTTCTGAAATATTTTGCCTTTTCTTTTTATGATGGATTATAACTTTATTAGCGTATTGGCTAGCTATTTTAACTGTGTTGTCAGTACTGCCCCCATCGGAAACTATAATTTCGTAATCATACTTTGATCGTAAACTTTTGTCAGAAAGCTGTTCAAGTAATTTCGGTAGAATTTTCCCTTCGTTAAGTGTCGGTATGATAATACTGAATTTCATTAATAAGCAACCAATAAAAATGAGACGCCATCTTGAGAAAATTTAATACCTGGTAAAGGAAAGTGAAGATAATTCAATGTGTTTTTAATGAACTCCCAAAACTCGCCATGAAGAGGAATAGTACTCGCATCAAAATCAAAAGCAATATAATAACTTGGCACAGGACCATCTTTATGATAATCCCCAACACCCGTTACTCCATATCCGGCAGAAAGCATTAAGAACGAAGGCCAATATTTCGCAATATTATCCGGCAATAGATTTTTCATTCTGAATGCAAGCCACACTTTTTGCCCGTCGTAGTCATCTGCAATATTGTAATCGGGTTTATCGCCGTTTCTCATTGCTTCCGATGGATAATAACTAACTCGCAATTGAAAATTATTTATATAAGGATAATAATATCTGGCGACATAATAACCGGCTCCAAGAAAATCTGCAATTGCATCACCCGGGCTGAAGCCCCATTTAGGTTCCCCGGTTTCTTTATCGATCGGAGCAAAGCCGTCTTGAATTTCCGTGTATAGCTGTAATCCCAAACCTCCGGCTGCACCTAGCCAAATAGCTAATTCATCGTTAAGATTCGCTGCCAGCAATCCGGCAGAGAAAAAATGAGCTATTAAGGCTGTACCATAAGCATGACCGACCTTGTCAATCCCTAAAGCATACTTTGAATCATTTACAACATGAAACGAGCCGTTATAAATGTAGTTTGAATCTTCTTTCCACCATGTGTTTTTATAGTATTCGTTTATCTGATAGATAATAAAAGTATAACTTAACCCAACACCGGTTAATATTGGATAATTAACTTCTTTATGCAGAGGATCAAATTTCTCCATCTGATAAGTATATTGAAGTTCGCGCAAATGATAAAGTGATTGTTTCTTCTGCGGCTGGTTTACTAATGGATCGGGTTGAGCAAAAACAAGATTATTTAAAATAAATAAGAGGGCAAATAATAATCCTATTTTGTATATATAATTTTTAACCATATTAAGAATAAACTAAAAACATTAATAAACTTTACGTTTTGTAATAACCTATACGATCTAATTGATCCTGTGTTACAAATACCAAACTATTTTTCTTGTCTCATCTGCGGGAAAAGTATCACGTCCCTAATTGTCGGCTGACTTGTAAGAAGCATGACCAGTCTATCGATACCAATACCAAGTCCTGCAGTAGGCGGCATTCCATATTCCATAGCACGGATATAATCTTCGTCAATCTGATGCGCTTCTTCATCACCTTCTTCACCCAATTTTGACTGAGCCATAAACCTTTCCTTCTGGTCAATAGGATCATTCAATTCACTGAAAGCATTACATATTTCACGACCTAAAACATAACCTTCAAATCTTTCAACCAAACCGGATTTTGTACGATGTTTTTTAGCCAATGGTGAAAGCTCCAAAGGATAGTCTACAACAAAAGTTGGCTGTACAATATCCGGTTCAACAGTTGCCCCGAATAATTCATCAATGAGTTTTCCTTTATTAGCCCCTTCTTCAAGTTCAATTCCGTGTTTCTTCAACTCGGCGGCAAGCATCTTCTCATCCGCTTCCAAAACATCGATACCGGTTTTCTCCTTTATCGAATCAATCATAGAAAGTCTTTTCCACGGCGCTTTAAAATCGATGTTAATTCCTTCAACATCAAACTGTGTTGTGCCAAATACTTTTTTGCAAGTATTAACAACCATTTCCTCCACAAACTCCATCATCCAGTTATAGTCTTTGTATGCTACATAAAGTTCAAGCATTGTGAATTCAGGATTGTGAGTTTTATCTATTCCTTCATTCCTGAAATCTTTAGATATTTCGTAAACTCTATCGAACCCGCCCACGATCAATCTTTTGAGATATAATTCATCAGCAATTCTTAAATAAAGATCCATATCAAGAGTATTGTGATGAGTTATAAACGGACGAGCCGCGGCGCCGCCGTATAACGGCTGGAGTACCGGGGTTTCAACTTCTACAAATTCATTCTCATCTAAGAAACTTCGTATTGACGTAACAATTGACGATCTTTTCTTGAACACTTCCTTAACTTCCGGGTTAACTATCAAGTCAACATAGCGTTGCCTGTATCTTAATTCTTTATCTGTAAATTGATCGAACACTTTTTTATTGCCGTCTTCGTCAATCATTTCTTTTGCAATCGGAATTGGTCTTAGTGATTTTGCCAATAATTTCATCGATTTTACATGCACAGATATTTCACCGGTTCTTGTTTTAAATACATACCCGGTTACGCCGATTATGTCGCCGATGTCCATTAGCTTAAAAGCATCATAATCTTCACCGACCTCATCTTTCCTAAGATATAACTGGATTCGTCCTTTCTTATCCTGGATATGTGTAAAAGATGCTTTGCCCATTCTACGGATAGCCATTATTCTACCGGCTATTTTAACATCCTTTTCTTCCAATTCTTCAAAGTTGTTTTTGATATCATCTGAATAATTATCAACATCGTAACTATACGCATAAGGTTCAAAGTTCTTGGCTTTTAATTCCTCAAGTTCTTCAAATCTTCTTTTGATCAACTCGTTAATATCATTTGATAAATTCTGATCCACACTAACCTCTTCTATCTTATTTGATTAATTTTTCAACTTCTGATTTCTTTAATATTTTATATGAACCGGGACTAAGTCCTTTAGTAGTGAACTTCCCGAAGCTTTCTCTTTCAAGTTCTTTTACTCTGTATCCAAGATTTGAAAACATATTTTTCACAAAATGGTTTCTTCCTTCAACAGTTACAACCTTTACCAGACTGAAATTGTTTTCTTCAACAAAAGATATTTTTGTAAATCTGCTGCGTCTTTTATCGATATAAATTCCGTTCAATAATTTTAATTTATCCGATTCTTTCAAATCCTTATTCAGCTTTGCTATATAAACTCTCTCAATTTTGTTTGAAGGATGAGCCAATCTGTTTGCAAAGTCGCCGTCGTTTGTAAGAATTAATAAACCTGTTGTGTTATAATCCAATCTTCCTACAGGAAATATTTTTTCTCTAGTATCAATAAGATCAACCACAGTCATTCTCTTTTTTTCATCGGCAGTTGAAGTTATTACGCCTTTCGGTTTGTTCAATAGAAAGTAAACCTTTTCTTTCGTTTTCAACTTTACATCATCTACATAAACCACATCATTATAAGGATCGATTTTCGCCGAAAGGTCTTTCACTACTTTACCGTTCACAGTGACTCTCCCTTGAAGAATGAATTCCTCCGATTTCCTGCGTGAGGCAATTCCGCTTTCGGCAAGGTATTTATTGATCCTGATCGTTTTCATCACTTGAACTTTCATTATTTTCAATTTCGTTTTCTATCACTTCATCCATCTGGTTCATCATTATCTGCCGCTTTTGCTCAAGGAAATCCGCATCCTGCATTATCTCTTCAACTTCACGAGGTTTCGGGAGATCGGTTATCTTGTAAAGTCCAAAGTATTTTAAGAATTCATCTGTTGTAACATAAAGCAACGGTCTTCCAACCGTTTCAGCTCTTCCCTTAATTGTGATCAGTCTTTTTTCGAGAAGTGTTGTAAGCATATAGTCGGAATTTACACCTCGTATCGCTTCAATCTCCGGTTTGGTTATCGGCTGCTTGTATGCAATAATTGAAAGTGTTTCCAATGCTGCATGACTTAACCGACGATGACTTTTAACAGAAGATAAAAATCCCACATACTTTGCATACTCTTGTTTTGTGGCAAATGCAAAGCCATTAGCAACACGAATAATGGAAAATGATTTCTCATCATTGGCAAATTCCTCATTCAGCTGATCTACAGTATCTTCAATATTCTTCGGAGTGATCGCTACATCTTCCCCATCGATCTCTTTTATCGCCCTTATTATTTCCTGCGCTGGAATCGGTTCATCTGACGAAAAGATCAATGCCTCTATAATTGATTTATAAATATTATCCATCAGCTAATCCATATAGAACAAAATCATTAAATTCCGTGGATTCCCGCAACCCGATCCTACCCATTTTTATTAATTCCAGCAGTGCAACAAAAGTCACTACAATTCTAATTTTTTCAAACATACCGTCAATCAATTCCAAGAAAGATACTTCCCTGCCGAAATCAGTTTTATCAAGGATGTGTGATATCTGCTCCTCAATTGTAACATTGAATTTTCGAACTTGATGAATCGGTTCTTCAGGCTTATCCTCAATTGCTTTTTTAAAAGCCTTTACTAAATCATATACAGAAATGTTCTTCAGTAATGTGCTAAGTTCATCAGGATTTCTTTTCTCATCAGCTACAAAATTTCCGCGGTATTTGATTCTTCTCTGCTGTGACTCAAATATCGAAAGTTCTTCCGACATTTCCTTATAACGCTTGTACTCCAGCAGGGCGTTCACCAAATCCATACGAGGATCGATCTCATCCCCTTTATCATCAACCTCTTTGGGCAGCAGCATTCTTGCTTTGATCTGCATCAAAGTAGAAGCCATTAAAATAAAATCCCCGGCAGTTTCAAGATCAAGTTTTTCCATCAAGCGGAAATATGTCATAAACTCTTTTGTGATGTAAGAAATAGGAATATCATATATATCCAACTCGTCTCTTTTAATAAAAAAGAGGAGCAAATCTAAAGGTCCCTCAAATGTATCAAGTTGAATTTTATACATGTCTTAGTTTCTTGTATTTGGATACTGGATGAATCAAACATCTAGTATCAAGTATCCAGCATCTAGTTTATCCAAATTTCATCGCTTTATGAACATCATCCATTGTCTGCTCAGCCACTATTTTGCCTCGCATCTCACCGTCATGTAAAATGTCTTTAACTTCATCAAGATTATTCTCGTAATAATTTCTCTTTTCTATGATCGGTTCCAAGAAAGTATTGATCTTTGCAGTACATTTCAGTTTACAGTCAACACATCCAAGCGCACCGCTTTCACAGCCGGCACGAATTTCATTAACTTCACTTTCGTTAAACTTTTTATGATAAGTAAAAACTAAACAAACATCCGGTCTGCCCGGATCGTTTCGGCGAACCTTCTGAGGATCTGTAACCGCTTTCCTAAGTCTCTTTTCAACTTCTTCTTTACCGTCAGAAAGCAGAATTGTATTGTTCAATGATTTACTCATCTTGGCGTTACCATCAAGTCCGGGCAACCTAGCAAATTTTGTGAGCAATGCTTCCGGTTCAGGAAATACTTTTCCGTATGTTGAGTTGAATCTTCTTGCAATCTCCCGCGTGATCTCAACATGAGGGACTTGATCTTCACCAACAGGAACGGCTTCACCTTTGTATAAAAGAATATCAGCCGATTGTAGGACAGGATAACCTAAATGTCCATAGCTTACATTCTCAATGTGCAGATCTCTTACTTGCTCCTTCACAGTCGGATTTCTTTCCAAACGTGCTGCAGTTACAAGCATCGAAAATAAAAGGTGCAGTTCCGTATGTTCCTTTATCTGCGATTGCCTGAAAAACGGACTCTTAACAGGGTCCAATCCCGTCGCGAGCCAATCGATAACCATCTCGATTGTGTTTTCGTACATGTCATCATTTTTAAGACTCGTTGTTAAAACATGATAGTCTGCAATTAGGTGATAACTTTCATATTCGTCTTGCAGTTTTACCCAATTTTCTAAAGCTCCAACATAATGTCCTATATGCAATTTGCCGGTCGGACGCATACCACTTAAAATTCTCTTTTTAGCCATAAATCAGTACTTTGAGTGAATAAAAATATTTTTAAATAAGTACAAAGATACAAAAAATAGAATGAATTATAATATGCATAATTTCATCATTTTTTTATTATGAAAGGTAGGTTATTAATAACTCCGTCCTTTAGGGTGGAGAAAAAAAGATGGGAATAAACAATTGGGTTTTAACCCACTATATTTTTCTTAATCACACCGCCGGCGAGCACATAACCATTATCATCATAAATAACCGATGATTGCCCAGGAGTAATAGCACTTTTCGGCTTGAGGAATTTGAGTCTTATCTCATTATTATCGGAAGATATAACAACTGCTTCAGAACCGGGATCGGAATAACGGATTTTTGCAAGAACTTTTTCGCCTGGATCAAGTTTAGCTTTACTCACGTAATTTATATCATCTGCAACAAGTTCAAATTCCAACAATTCTTCTTTATCGGCAATTTCTATAGTGTTGTTTTCGACATTTATATTTTTAACATAAACCGGTTTGCCCAATGCAATTCCTAACCCTTTTCTCTGTCCCACTGTGTAAAATGGGATTCCCCTATGTTTGCCGATAACTTTGCCATGATAGATCAAATCACCTTCGTGGAGATCATTTATTCTATCCGGTATTCGCTCACGTAAAAATCTTTCGTAATTATTATCGGCAACGAAACATATTTCCTGACTATCCGGTTTGTTGGCAGTTTTTAGTCCAAACTCATTTGCAAGTTTTCTTATTTGCGCTTTGGTATAATCGCCAAGCGGCAGAAGTGTTCTGCTCAAACTTTCCTGTGTTAAACCCCACAACGCATAAGTCTGATCTTTCCATGAATCTTCGGAGTTTTTCAAACAGTATCTATCATTCTCCTTGTTGTATTCAATTCTTGCATAATGCCCGGTTGCAATATACTTTGCATCAAGAGAGTTTGCTTTCATAAGCATCTCTTCCCACTTGATCTTTCTATTGCATATAACACAAGGATTTGGAGTTCTGCCGCTTAAATATTCATCAACAAAGTTTTCAATAACTTCATCTTCAAACGACTTTGTAAAATCAACTGTATAGTGAGGGAAACCGAATGATTCAGCAACATTTTTTGCATCGAATATCGCATCAAGCGAGCAGCAGCCCGATTCGTGTTTTGGTGCACCTCCGACTTCCATGAATCCCCACGTTTTCATGGTAATCCCGATTACTTCGTATCCTTCTTTATGTAACAGCGCTGCTGCAACGGAAGAATCAACGCCTCCGCTCATAGCAACTATTACTCTTTTTTCATTCATTAAATTAACTTTCTATTAGTGATGTCTTACTTCATGCTTTATAATAAACAATTGCTACGCATGTTGCAAGGTTATCGGAATGACTTAACGATATTTTTAATAATTTATCATCACCGAGAATTGTTTTTACTTTCCCGTATAGGTTGACTCTCGGCAGACCGTTATTCTCGTTATAGATCTCAATATCTTTCCATTGAAACCCTTTATTCTTACTTGTGGATAGCGCTTTTGCTATCGCTTCTTTTGCAGCAAATCGAACTGCATAATGCTGGTATGGACTTCCCTTTGAGGAAGCATAATCTATTTCAACTTGGGTAAAAACTTTTGTAAGAAAGCGTTCGCCAAATTTTTCAATACTTTTTTGAATTCTATCAATCTCAATTATATCAATACCGATCCCGAATACCATCTTAACTCAATTCCAAATATAATATTGTAAAATTATTCTTATTAATATCCCACAGCTTTACCGTAACCGCGCGGGTCGGTAGCGCCCCATAAAAGTCCATTCTTCTTGTCAATGATAATCCCTTCGGCTCTACCCAAGTATCTCAAATTGCCAATTTTATGACCTATTTCAATAAGATTTTCCTTAACATCTTCAGTCATCCCGAACGGTTCGTAATCGATCTGGTCAGGCATCCATTGATGATGAAATCTCGGCATATCAATAGCGGTTTGAATATCCATGCCAAAATCAATTACATTAAGGATTATCTGCGCAACTACTGTAATAATAGTTGATCCGCCTGGCGAACCGACAGCCATAAAGGAATTGCCGTTTTTATCCAATACAATTGTTGGGGTCATAGCACTTAACATTCTTTTATTAGGTTCAATAGCATTAGCTTCACCGCCTAAAAGACCATATTGATTTGCCGTGCCTGGTTTTGCACTGAAATCGTCCATCTCGTTATTAAGAAGAAATCCTGCACCATCAACAACTATCTTATTACCAAAAGTGGAATTAAGAGTAGTTGTTACACTAACGGTATTTCCTTTAGAATCGACAACGTTGAAATGTGTTGTTTGTTTGCTTTCTTCCGGCAATGGTGTCCCTGGGTAAATTTCAATTGATGGTTTGGCAA
>JAADIB010000122.1 GCA_013151565.1 Chlorobiota bacterium | reverse complement strand
TTAATCCGACAACCGGTAAAGCTTATGAATATGGAGATCCGACTCCTTCAACTTGGAATGACCCTTTGTATCCCGATTTGCAGGCGCCAATTTCTCCTTATCCGTTTAATCCGGCGAGATATTTAACTAGAAGAAATGTAAGACTAGGTTTAAGTTTTAGGTTTTAAATGAGAAATAATAAAAGAGAAAATACTCTGCGAAAAAACTCTGTGTTCTCTGCGGTTAAAAAAGTTCTAGCCGCAATGATCACAGAGAGAAAAGGATTTTAAAATGAATAAGAAGATAGTATTCATACAAAAGAGTGAATCTAAGTACAGACTGTCATTCCGGCAATCTTTTAGCCGGAATCTATCTGAGTATATGAGATTCTTGTTAGAAATACGCAATAATATTTACAGTCCTTTTTGTGATGGAATATACTGATGATAAATAAAAATAATTTATGAAAATTAGAATAATAACCATATTATTACTGCTTCTTACTGTCAAGAGTAATGCGCAGCTATTTCCTACTTTAGGTGGACAGCGTGCCGGTATATCTACTCTGCAGTTCTTAAAGATAGGTGTCGGCGGAAGGGCAGCAGCTATGGGTGATGCTTTTATTGCAGTGGCGGACGATGCTTCGTCGCTTTACTGGAATCCTGCGGGGTTGGTATTTGCAAAACAGAATGAAGTTATGTTCTCTCATAACCAATGGGTCGCTGATATTAGCCAAGAGTTTATTGGAGGTTTCTTTAAGTTTTCTGCAAATGATGCGGTTGGGGTTTCCCTTACTGCTCTTCATATGGCAGATATGAAAGTCACTAACGAAGTAAATCCGTTTGGTACAGGACAGTATTTTTCTTTTGGAGATATAGCAATTACGGTTACTTATTCAAGGAAGATGACCGATCAATTCAGTTTTGGAGGATCGATCAGATATGTAGAGGAAACTCTTGATAAACTCAAAATGCGCGGTGTCATGATCGATCTCGGAACAATGTATTGGACAGGCTTGGGCACAACAAGATTTGCGGTTGCTATCACCAATTTCGGTAATGAACTTGCACCTGACGGCGAAGTGAAACTCTGGGGTGATAGAACAGTCTCCGACTGGCAGTCATTTTCTCCTCCAACTATGTTCAGAATTGGGTTTGCCATGGAACCGTGGCAGAACGATCACAATAGAATAACAGCATCAATACAGCTTAACCACCCGAATGATAACAGCGAGAATGTTTCTATCGGGGCTGAATATTCTTATAACGAAATTCTTAATCTCCGTGGCGGATACAAAGTCAATGCCGACGAGCAATCATTTACTGCAGGCGCCGGAGTAAGACTTCCTCTTGGAATTGCAAATGTTTCGGTTGATTATGCATTTGCGCAATTTTCTCGTTTAGGCGCAACACATAGATTCTCAATTATATTAGGTCTTTATTAATGATTAAAGTTCTTCCAAAAATATTGATTATAACTTTAGCTTTGACGCTTTTTAATTGTGTCGATAAATTTGTTGCCCCGGATAATACTCCTACTGACGGCGGACAAGTTATAGGCGATACTTTATATATTATGCAGTCCCCTATATGGAGTGGTTTTAACAGACCTCAAGATATAATCATTGGTAAGGAAACATTTATTTATGTGGCAGATACCGATAACGATAGAATTGTAATGATGAATGTTGCCGGACATTTTTTAGGTACGCGCGAAATTAAAAAACCGGTTGCAATTGCTCAAGACTTTCAGTTAAATTTAATAATTTGTGCACAGTTCGATACATTGATCGGCGGAACAACAATGACTTATAACGCGGTGTTCAAATTGGATTTGGTAGCTGCACAGCATCATATTGAAAATGCTCCTATTACCCGGCTGCTTCCTAAAACTGATTTTGATTTCAACAGACCGGATAGGGAATACACCGGCGCTGCTGTATTCTTTGATAATTCGTTTTATATATCAAGAAGGGGACCGAACAACGCAACTCTAATTGATCCGGATAATGCAATTCTTATTTTCCGTAAAAAGGAACTACCCGATGGTTCAAAGAAAGATACGCTTATCGGTAGAGTTCCGCTGCTGGAACCTCTCGGTACCGGATTGATGTCGGCTAATAATATCAGTTCGCTAACGTCTTTCAGCGGGAATAATTACGATATGATGCTCACTTTGATAGGGGAGAACAGTTTTAAAACACAAGTATTGGATTATGTTCAAACCGAAGACTTTACCGGTTACCAGAACAGATATTCCCCTTTCGTAACGGATATTATGACAGTTGCAAAATTTGAGCAGCCGGAAGGAACAACCTTGGATATTTATAATAACATTTTTGTAGCCGATGCTGCAAAGGACTCAATTTTCAAATTCAATTCATTCGGCGATGAGATGGAATCTTTCGGCGGACCTGATGTTTTTAACTCACCCCACGCGGTTGCATTCTATAACAAAACTCTTTATGTTACCGACACAGAGAACAACCGGATTTTACGCTTTGTACTTTCAACAGACATAGATTAGGAAAAATCATGAAAATCAGAAATCTTTATATGCTATTAATTATAGCGCTTACAATTACTATTAATTCATTTGCACAAACAACCGTACCGATTTACGATATTAGAGAGAATGATGCTAACGGCGTTCCGGTAAATATGGACTCTGTTTATACTGTAGCCGGAATTGTGACATCTTCAAATCAATTTGGTAACAGCGGTCCGGCTTCTATGCAGGACAGTACCGCCGGAATAAGTATTTATAGCTCGGAATTTGCTAATGGCGTTAACATTGGGGATTCTGTTGTTATAACTTCGTCAATCACTCAATACAGAGGATTAACGCAGTTCAGTTATGGAACAGGTTCTAGTTTTACCGTGCTTTCATCCGGCAATGCAGTTGACACTATTATTGTTACTTTAAACGATATAGCTAATCAAGCATGGGACGGTGTGGAGATATATGAGAGCAGACTTGTAAGAGTAAATAGCGTCACTATTAGCGGAAGCGGATATTTTGAAGGGAATAAAAACTATTCAATTACAGATACAAGCGGATCATTAGAATTAAGGGTTGATATAGATGTTTCTTCCCTGGTCGGTTCTCCCATACCTTCGGGTGAAGTTGATTTAATTGGTGTTGTAGGGCAGTATAAATATTCAGCGCCGTATAATTCAGGCTATCAAATTCTGCCTAGATCAATCGATGATATTATCAGTGATGATGTCCCGGTTATTCTTACACCGGTAATTGGAACCGATATTACTACAAGTTCATTCACTGTCTATTTTAATACTGCCAGAAATGGTAATAGTGAAGTAAGATATGGAAAAACGGATAGTCTAGAACTCGGCTCGGTAGTTGTTGATACTGATACAACCGGACATATAGTTGAGATAACTGGACTGGAAGAGTTTACTAAATATTATTATAAGGCTTATTCCACAAATGCTGTTGGAACTAGTGAAAGTACTCTAAAGACAATAGTAACTTTATCATCAAACCCTGTAACCGGAACGATCAATGTTTATTTTAATTCTGACGTTGATCATAGTGTAGCAATTCCGGGGAATGAAGCGGAAGGGAATGTTGATTTCCAAGAGAAAATTATCTCACGGATCAATCAGGCTAATTACTCAATTGATCTTGCGCTTTATAGTTTCTTCGGACTGCCGAATGTTGAAGCCGCAATTATAGCTGCAAAGAACCGCGGCGTAAAGGTGAGATTTGTTTATGATCAGAGAACAATTCAGTCCGGCGCTCAGGCGCTGTTGGATGCCGGGATACTTATGAGTCAAAGACCCGACGATAACGGATTGATGCATAGTAAATTTGCTATATTCGATGGACGGGATAATGACCTCACGAACGACTGGGTTTGGATGGGTTCGTGGAACTGGACTTCTACAGAATTAGTTTGGCTCAATAATGTTGTTGAGATAAATGACCCTGCGTTAGCGCAGAATTACACAATTGAATTTGAAGAGATGTGGGGAAGCGATACAGATACTCCTGATCCGAATAATGTTAAATTTGGACCGAACAAAATTGATAACACAGTACATACATTTACCATTGGAGGAATTGAAATAGAATCATATTTTAGTCCTTCTGATCAAACGGAATCACACATATCCAATTCATTGTCAACTGCTGATACGTCAATCTATTTTGCATTATTAGCTTTTACGAGTGATCCTCTTTTTGCAACTATTGAATCACAGCATAATAATGGAATGGATGACGGACGGGGAATTATTGCCGATGCGAATCTCACAGGTTCTGAATTCGCTAATCTGCAGAATTTGTTCCCGGGAGAGGTTTTTGATCAGTCATCAGGAGATAAACTGCATAATAAATTCGGATTGGTGGATGCAGCATATTCCACCTCTGACCCAATGGTGATCACCGGTTCGCATAACTGGTCGAAAGCAGCAAATACAAGGAATGATGAAAATACACTCATCTTTCATGATATCTACATTGCAAATCAATATATGCAGGCTTTTAAATCGATGTATAACTTTAATGGCGGGACAACCGATTTTGATATACCGGTGATTGTATCTGTCGATAATAAAGAAACGATCCCGGTTGAGTTTGAACTGAAACAGAACTATCCAAATCCGTTTAACCCAAGTACAACGATAAGATATTCAATTCCAGCAGTAGGGAAGGGGCATGCCGCTTCCGTACGATTAATAATTTACGACATCCTCGGTAGAGAAGTAGCAACTCTCGTTAATAAGGAACAATCTCCAGGAAATTACTCAGTTCAATTTGATGCAAGCGGACTGTCATCCGGGTTATATGTTTACAGATTAACATCCGGCAGCTATTCAAAGAGCTTGAAATTAATGCTGATGAAATAGTAGCAGCACTTTAATTAGTTTTAGAGACCCAATTTCTTGATGAAATTGGGTCTCTTCATTTTAAAAATAATCCAATATTTTTATAGATACTTTGTTGTATTAATAGTATAATAACACAGCTATATCATTGATTTTAATTTGGAGGGAATTATGAAACATCAATCATCAATTTTGAATCTAATCAATCAACTTCTTCCTTAATAATTCTGCATTAAAATTTATTCCTGATAGAGTAAAAAAGATGAGAGAATTGAATATCCATATAAGAATTATTCATGTGTTATTATTTCTTTTCAGTATTGATCTTACCGCACAAAACCTTGATACAACATTTGTTAATATCAACAATATAACTCTACCGCTTACCAATGACGGTAATATCGGCGGGGTTGATAGAGGCGCTTACTTTGATAGTGTAGTAATCTTATTTTCTGCCGGACATTTTTTATCCGGTTTAAACGCTGATACCATTTGGAGTAATGGTATGCTAGTCTCAGACAGATTGGAAAATTATCTACCCGGCAAAGTGAATGGGAACACTTCCGATAGCCTTAATAGATTCTTTATAGTAAAATCTTCGGATGTCCCTTTTGGATCATCGTGGCAAAATTGGAAAGATGCAGTTAATATGGGAGCTTATTTTTATGACGGAGATATGAATGGGGTGTACGATCCCATTGATCTTAATGGAAACGGGGAGTGGGATGAGAATGAAGATAGACCTGATTTAATAGGTGATATAACTTTCTGGGATATCTTTAATGATGCAGCACCAAGTTTTAAAAATGTTCAACCAATGGGAATTGAAATACGTAGAACTGTGTTTGCTTATTATGAACCTGATAACAACATAATAAACAATACAATATTCTTCAGATATATTATTGAAAACGTTGGTGAGAATAATCTGCTGGATTCTGTTTATTTCGGTGCTGTTGCAGACAATGATATTGGAGACTATACTACAGATTTAACAGGAAGTGATACATTACTGCAGAGTGTTTATGCCTATAAGAATCAGCCTGATGAATTTTATGGAGATGATCCACCTGCATTATTTGTTTCACTTTTACAAGGACCGGTAGTGGGTGACCAGGTAAATCAAACTTCTGTTATCAGAAGAGGACCTTTTCTTGGTGAAGAAATTCTGGAAAATTCAATAAATCTTGGAATGACTTCATCATTATTATATTATAGATATGGGATTGCCCCACCAGATAATAAAGAAGAAATGCGGAATTATTTGCTCGGAGGTTTATTTGCAGATGGTGATTCAATTTCTGTAAAAGATTTAGAGTGCGGCAATGGTAACTTGTTAGGGAGTGAAGCAGATCTAATTCCACCATGGTACATGTTTTCAGGTGATCCGGAAACAAATGAAGGTTGGCTCAATGTTTGTCCTCAGGATTGGAGAATGATAAATTCAACCGGTCCTTTCCAATTAGAAAAAAGTAAGCCTGTTGAAATAATTTTTGCATTTGTAATCGGAAGGGGAGTTGATCCGTTAAATTCTGTAACAGTTGGTAAAAAGTATGTTACAGAGATTCGTAAGTTTTATGAATCTAATTTTACAGCGTTACCAGTTGGGGTTTCTGAAACTCCACCGGAAATAGTTAACGAGTATAGATTAGATCAAAATTATCCAAATCCGTTTAACCCAACTACGACAATACAATATTCCATTGCAAAGTTTCCCCTCCTTGGAGGGGACGGAAGGCCTGTCCGTCCGGTAGGCGGGGGTGGGTTGGTTACCCTGAAAGTTTACGACATCCTTGGTAGAGAAGTAGCTACATTGGTTAATGAAAGGCAACAACCCGGTAATTATTCCGTGCAATTTGATGCAAGCTCCGTCCGCGGCGGATTAACATCGGGGATGTATATTTACAAACTATCTGCCGGTGGGTTTGTGTCTGTAAAAAAAATAATTTTACTCAAATAAATGAGATTATTTGATAGTGTAAAAAGTTTTGTGTAAATGGTGAAAAATCTATGAAGCGGAGGCAGGGTCCCGCTGTGCGGGATAAACTCCACCGACCATAGCTTCATAGATTTTATTAAAAGAATAATTAACTTATTTATCAATCATTTACAGAAGGAACTTTTAATAAAATTATCAGAAGAAGCAATCGCACAATTAGTCAACGATTTAGAGAATGCAAAATCCTACGAAGAATTAATGGGCAAGGATGGAGCAATTAAAAAGATACTAAAGACCTCTCTTGAAAATATGTTAGATGCCGAGTTATCAGAACATCTCGGTTATGAGAGATATTAAGCCAGTTTACAAGGACTTAATCGAAGAAGCCGGTCTTTTAGCTCTTTATCAATTAGAAGAAAAATGGGGTAATAAATATCCTTATCCTATCAACTCATGGCGAGATAATTGGAATAACTTAGCAGTATTTTTCAAATATCCAGAGCAAATAGGAAAAGTATTTTACACAACAAATGCAGTTGAAAACTTACTTCGTCAGTTTAGAAAAGTTACTAAAAACAGAGCTTTATTTCCAAACAATGACGCTTTAACAAAAATTTATCTTGCCTATAGGGACATATCTAAAAAATGGACAATGCCTATTAGAGATTGGACTTTTATTTTTTCTCAGTTTTCCATTATATTTGACAAACGGCTAAAGCCGTTTATTAAATAATGATTTATTCATTTACAAAAATAATTTACAGCCTCTTTTATTTACATTGATAATCTGCTTCTACTTTCCAATCTGTGGCATGTATCCTCAACTTTTTGCGCTTTTTAGGAGTGACTAAATAATTTAGCTTTAGGCATGTATAGCAATTTTCCAGTTTCCTTTAATAGAATATTCCAGATTTGCCCAAAGTACTCTATCTATCATCTAATCTATTGCTTCGCATTCCCGCGATACCATTCACCTAAGCTTAGAACTGATTCAGATAGGATTCTCTGATAAAAATTTTGATTATTGACTTGAATATCATATGGCTTAGACCCATTTAAAGTTACCTCAAGTACACCACGGAAATTCTTCATTTTTTTTATTTGCCATAAATCCCTTAAAAAAAAGTTTTTGAGATTGAACTAATGAACACGTTCTAAAAATGTAAAAACCGTCATTACAAGGTGTTTTTTAGAGAAGTAATCTATTGAATTTGTGATAAATTATGAAGATTGTTTCAGAGAGAGCGCTTCGTGACTTAGCTCCACCATGCTCAAAGGGTAAACATGCAATAACATTCATTGGTTATTGCTTTTTAGGGCGGGCTCAACTAATTCTAATAGTTTTTTGTTGAATTTTCAAAATATTGAAAATAACGTAAAATCAAAAGAATTATAACGTATCAAAACATACTATTAGCAACTTAACAAATTCTTAACATTAGCTTAACATATAAATAATATTGAGTTAATACTGTTTTAACATTGAGCACTTAAATTTGGAGTAAACATTTTTACTAACTATCTAACAATCTTTGGAAGGAGAGTCAGATGAAAAAAATTTTATTCGGAAGAATGGGATTAGCGAGATTTATCAAAAGAAATTTATTCATAGTAATGATTGTGTTCATAATCAGCAATTTAATTTTTGGTCAAGCTAAAAGTAAAATAACTGGAGTAATAGTTGACGATGAGTTTGGAGAGCCTCTTATTGGTGTTAATGTGATGATAGAGGGAACAATGTTAGGTGCTGCCACAGATATAAATGGAAATTTTGTTATCTCACAGCTTGATGCAGGCGAATATAATATTATTGTTTCGATGGTTGGTTATACGAAACAAAAAATTGAAGGAGTTAAACTCAAAAATAATGAAACTACACATATCGAGATAATTTTAAGAACTGAGTCATTTGAAACCAAGGAAATTGTTATTTCAGCTAAAGCAGTTATGAATACGGAAGCCTCAATTTTGGTTAAAAGACAAAAATCAATTGAGGTAAGTGATGCGGTTAGTGCTGAACAATTCCAAAAAGCTGGAAGCAGTAATGCTGCCGACGCAGCAAAACAAATTGTAGGGGCCTCGGTTGTTGATGGGAAAGATGTTTTTATTAGAGGACTGGGGGATAGATACACAAGTACAAATTTGAATGGGGCTCAAATACCGAGTGCTGATCCTTATAAAAGGTCAGGGTCAATCGATATTATCCCCTCAAATTTGATTGATAATATCCAAGTTGTTAAGAGTTTCACTCCAGATAAACCCGGAGATTTCTCTGGAGGAACTATAGATGTTAATACTAAGGATTTCCCTGATCAATTTAATCTATCATTAAGTGCTGCAGTTAAGTATAATAGTGCAATAACATTTAACAAAAACGGTTTCGCTTATGATGGCAGCTCAACCGACTGGTTAGGTTACGACAACGGTACTAGAGCAGTTCCTACAATTGTTGGGGATGAAACATGGACTGCTGACGTAGGTCATGCTCAGAAAGAAGATATATTATCACAACAGATTGATAATGTTACCAAATCATTTAATTCACAAATGACTCCTTATAAAAAAGTAGCACCTATAAATCAAAACTATGCTCTGTCAATAGGAAATCAGTATAAAATTAGCGGAATGTATCTCGGATTTATAGGAAGTTTAACTTATAAAAATAATCATAACGGATATATAGAGGGACAATTAAATCGTTGGGATAGAGGTGTTGCCGACCCAAATAAAAACCAGCTAGATACAAATTTTGCACTAACTGATACAAAAAGTATCTCAGAAGTAATTATTGGTGGTTTAGCTAAGGTATCCTTAAAACTAAATAATTTAAACGTAATTAGTTTCAATTTCCTTTTTAATCAAAACGGTGAAAGTACGTCCCGTTTTGTATCTGGTAAATATCCGTATGATATTGATCCCACATGGAAATATCAAGCCAGAACACTATTTTATAAAGAAAGAAACCTAAAAACCTATCAGCTGGAAGGTAATCATTCGCTCGGAATTTTTAATGGGTTAAAAATAGATTGGCTTGCTTCAACAATGAATTCAAGTCAGTCAGACCCTGATAACAGGTATTTCTACAATTACGAGACCAATGATAAAGTTTACGGAGTTAAAACTAATCTTCCCCCGGAAAGATATTTCAGAACCACAAACGAGGAACAAAATCGATTTAACTTAAACTTGATATTACCATTCAAAGTTTGGAATAATACAAAATCACGTTTAAAGTTTGGCGGAGCTTATTTAAAAATAGATAGAGCTTTTAACGAGAGAAGGTTTGTTTATAATCCGGTTTCAAGTGTTGGTAAATATCTGAGAGATGAAAATGGAAATGTAAATGAATTATTTTCGGATAAATATTTAGGTTGGACATCCACTGACACACTTTCGAGCGGTGTAACGTTAAACAGATTTTCACTTTACATTACTGAGACAGACCAGACATCCTCCAATTATACTGGCAGTAATAAAATATTTGCGTACTATGGGTTGATAGACCTACCAATTTTACCTTCATTAAGAATTATAACTGGTGCAAGGGTTGAAAGCACTAATATGAGGGTTATTAGCTCTTCGGAAACCAAGGATGATGCTACCATTCAAACAAAAGATATTCTACCCTCATTTAGTATTATTTATAATCCTATTCAGAATATGAACATGAGATTTTCTTACGGTAGAACTTTATCAAGGCCAAATTTTCGTGAAATTTCTCCGTTTCAAAATTATGAATTCAATGGTGGTGATATCTATATAGGTAATCCTGACCTTGAGAGAACCTTAATCGATAATTTTGATTTAAGATGGGAATGGTTCACAAACCCAGGGGAAGTATTATCAATTTCGTTATTTGCTAAAAATTTCAATAATCCAATTGAACAGAAAATTGTTAATGCTCCCAATAAGGTTTTATCTTGGACAAATGTAAATAAAGCAGAAGTTTATGGTTTAGAGTTTGAAGCAAGAACTAAGATTGGATTTCTTTCAAACAGAACAAATAATTTACAATTAGGTGGCAATCTCTCATTGATTCGCTCTAGTGTTGATATTGATTCATTAGAGTTGGAAAACAGAAGAGCTTACGAACCCTACGCTTCATCCACAAGACAATTTCAAGGCCAATCGCCATATGTAATAAATTTCTTTTTGGATTATGAAAATATGAATTTTGGTCTGACCGCAAGTTTATATTATAATGTTTTTGGAAAACGTCTATCGACTGTTGGTTCAATGGGAGCACCGGATGTTTATGAAAAGCCACTGAATTTAATCAATTTCACGGCAACCAAATCGTTAATTGAAAATTTACAACTAACATTTAGAGTGCAGAATTTACTAAATGCTAAAAATGTAAGAGTTCAAGAATATAAAGGTAAAGAATATATTTATAGTAGCTATTATAGAGGACGGGTATTTTCCGTAGGATTGAACTATAAAATTTAACTTATTACTAATTTAATTGGAGGAAAGCATGAAAAAAAACATTTTAACTATAGTTTTAACCATAGTAACCTATTCAATGGTTTTAGGTCAGAATTCTGATTTTTTTGAGAAGGTAAATTATAAAGGAGCATTCGGTTCAACGAACTGGATGAAAGGCTGGACAGCATTGGATACCTATGGTTATCTGTCACCCAATAAGACATCAACGGAAACAGTAACAGTTACCGATGCCAGTATAAATGCAGGAGAGACAGTATATTGGACCTCGGATAAGACCTATCTATTAGATGGTTTTGTCTATATAGAAGATGGATCGGTATTAAATATAGAGGCTGGGACAATAATAAAGGGTAAAGCTGGTCAAGGAGAAAGCGCATCCGCCTTGATAATAACACAAGGGGCCAAGATATATGCAGAAGGAACATCAGAGAACCCAATAATTTTTACAGCAGAGAGTGATGACGTGGATGATCCGACAGATTTGGTACTTCCGGCAAGGAATTTATGGGGAGGAGTAATCATCTTAGGTAAAGCAGTTATCAATACAACCACGGGTGTAGGAAATATAGAAGGCTTACCGGCATCGGATAAAACAAAGTACGGAGGCATAGATGATGATGATAATTCTGGAGTACTACGTTATGTATCAATACGTCATGGAGGTACAGATATAGGTGCAGGGAACGAAATAAACGGATTGACCTTAGGAGCAGTAGGAAGAGGAACGACGATAGATTATGTAGAAGTATATGGAAATAATGATGACGGATTTGAATGGTTTGGAGGTACAGTAAACTGTAAGCACTTAGTATCAGCTTTTAATGCAGATGATGGGTTCGATCATGATGAAGGCTTACGAGGCAAGATGCAGTTTTTATTTGTAATCCAATCATCCGAAGATGGCAACAGAGGCGGAGAACATGATGGGGGAACCGATCCGGAAGATGGTGAACCATACGCCTATCCGATCACCTATAATGCAACATTTTTAGGTTCTGGGATGAATTCGGCAAATGCAGATAATGATGAATTATTTAAGATACGAGATAACTGGGGTGGAGAATACAAAAATTCTATATTTGGAGATTTTGTAGGCTATGCCATGGATATAGAGAATTTAGAGAGTGGACAAGACTCGAAACAGCGGTTAGATGATGGAGAGATAGTATTTAATAATGATATATGGTTTAACTTCGGCAAAGGGAATGATTTCAATTCATTGGGTAAACATGATTGGGAAAGCGCTTATTTGAATGATGCAGTAAACGCAAATACGATTGAAGACCCGCGGTTAAATGGAATAAGCAGAGACTCATATTCTGAAGGGTTAGACCCAAGACCTATGGCTGATGGTGCTGCTTATAATAATTTGGCAGATATTATTACCAGTGTAAGAAGAATTAATATCAATGGCGGAGTGATTTCTAACTATGAACTAAGCCAAAATTACCCTAATCCATTTAACCCGACTACGATTATCAGATTCTCAATACCAGAGTATACTAAGGTGAAGTTAAGTATATATAATATTCTTGGACAAAAAATTACAACATTAGTTGATGAAGTAAAAGCAGCAGGCACTTATGAAGTAAGTTGGAATGCATCTAATTTCTCAAGTGGTATTTATATTTATAGATTAGAGTCTGAAAAAAAATCAGTTTTAAAGAAAATGACACTCTTAAAGTAGTGGCATATTCTTCTTTCTCCTTCCAGAGATAAAGCGTCTGCTTGCAGACGCTTTTTTTAGTACATTTATTAGAGAGAGGAAATATTAAAATGAAAATTAAGAAAACTATTGCTTTGGTCGCACATGATAATAGGAAGAGGGATTTAGCTGAATGGGTGGCATGGAACTCACAAAAATTAAGTAACCATAAAATGGTTTGTACTGGTACAACCGGTAAGATGATTGAATCCATTCTTATGGGAAAAAGAAAATCGAAAAATTTGAAACAAAAAATGCCTATTAAAAAGTTAAAGTCAGGACCATTGGGTGGTGATCAACAACTTGGCGCAATGATTGCAGAATCAAAAATAGATATTATAATTTTCTTTTGGGATCCTATGGAACCTCAACCCCATGATGTTGATGTAAAAGCTTTACTCAGAATAGCTGTGCTTTACAATATCCCTATTGCTAATAATCGTTCTACTGCGGATTTTATTATTTCTTCAGAATTGTTTGAGGACGATTACAATCCAATAGTTAAAGATTATTCCGGATATCTTAACCGTAATATTTTAAATATTTAAAAACAAAAATAATTTTAGCTTCTGAAAATAATTATGTATGTTAATTATCAATCTTAAATTTAATTCAAAATTAAATTGATAAAATTATTTCTAAGAATAATTCTCTCCGGTTTTGTATTATTCTCTGTAGTTGCAGAGATATCATATGCTCAAGATACTCTTTTAATAAAAAAACATTTAAGTTATTTGGGTAGTGATTTGTTTGGAGGAAGGGGGAGCGGAACTATTGGGGGTGAACTATCCGCAAAATATATCGCATTATACTTGAATAAATATGAATTAAAACCTATGGGATATGAGAATACATTCTATCAGTATTTACCTATGCACGGCAGCCAGGCAAAAGAGAGCTCCAAAATTATATTAATGAATGATAGTTCTGATACACTTACAATAAATAATGATTTTGAATTTTTTCACACAAGTGGAAGAATATTTACTCCAAATTTGATTTCATTGGCATTTGTTGGATACGGGATAATTGCATCAGAGTTTGATTACGATGATTATAAGGATGTTGATGTTGAAGGGAAAATAGCTGTCTATTTTGGAGGAGAACCTTATTCTGATGATCCGGATTATTTTAATGGGCAATATTCGAGTAAATATAGCTTTGCCGATACTAAACAAAAAATTGCTTTATCAAAGGGAGCAGTTGGCACCATTCAGATCCCAAATTATAGAGGAACGGCAAAGGACTTATGGGAGAAACTGATTCATGAATTTTATTTTGAAGATATTACTCTGGCATATTTACCCACTCCAATGCTTAGTTTACTAATAAGTCCTAAATCTGCTAAAAAATTGTTCGATGGATCTCAGTATTCATTTGAGCAAGTTTCGGCTCAGCGATTTTCTGGAGAGCTTAAAAGTTTTTACCTAAAGAGCAAGCTACTACTTCAACTTGACTTTAATAGAAGAGATTTTATATCTCCAAATGTAGTAGGGTATCTAAAGGGTAATGATGAAAAATTTAATGATGAATATGTGGTTATCTCTGCACATTATGACCATCTTGGAATAGGCTTGCCTGTTAAAGGAGATTCTATTTATAATGGAGTTCTTGATAATGGTATTGGGGTTTCGGTATTATTAGAACTCGCTTCAAAATTAAGTGAAAATAATTATCTTCTGAAACGCTCAATAATCTTTTTATTTACTACCGGTGAAGAGAAAGGATTACTGGGTTCAAAATATTTTGTTGATCATACTCCAGTACCGGTTGATAAGATAGTGGCTAATATAAATATTGATGGTTTTGCAGTGATCGATGATTTCAGATCGGTTGTAGGTGTGGGAGCTGAGTTTTCATCAATGAATGATATTTTAAGAGAAACTGCGGATGAAGCTAAATTAAAACTTGAGAAAATCCCAGCAGAATTTGATTCATTCGAATCATTTCTACACTCAGATCAACTATCATTTGCAAATGCCGGAATTCCTTCAATTCTTGTTTCCGATGGAGTTGATTATGTGAATGTGACTAAGAGTGAAGGAATACGAAAGTGGAAAGATTATATACATAATAAATATCACACACCGTTTGATGACTTAATGCAAAAAATAAATTATGAAGCAGTTCAGCGGCATTTTAATTTTATGTATAACTTTATATTAAATGTTGCAAATACGAAGAATGAAATTAACTGGAATAATTCTTCTCCATATCAATCAAATAATAAATGATTAAGTCAATTAAAATATTATTATTTATTTTTTCCTTTATAATTATAAGATGTAGTGGTTCTTCCGTTTTTTCAGAAAAAGAAATTGTTATTAAAATTAAAGGTTCGGATACTATGCTTCATCTGACTAAGAAACTTGTAGAGGAGTATTCAACCGAAAATCCTAGTGTTAAGTTCAGAGTTTTTGGAGGAGGGACTGAATCAGGTATTGAAGAATTGTTGCATGGAGGAATTGATATTGCCACAGCTTCACGAAATTTAAGTTCCATTGAGGCAAAAAGTCTTGCTGAATATTATGGAAGTATTGGAATGTACTATCTAATCGCAAAGGATGCTGTGAGTATTTATGTTAACACTAAATCTCCGATTGAAAATCTAACATTATCAGAATTGGGGAAAATATTCACATGCGAATTTACTGATTTAAAAGACCTTAATTTGGGAAAGGGTAGAATTGAGTTAGCAATTCGAGAATCTGGGTCAGGCACTAGAAAATATTTAAAGGATCTTTTAATTCCTAATAAGGAATTTTGTGATTCAGCAAAAGTCTTTTCTACTACTGAGGAAATTATTGAATTTGTTCAAAATAGACCAGATGGATTAGGCTTTGGAGGGCTCGGATTGGCAAATAATGTAAAACTAGTTTCGATTGATGGTATAGCTCCAAATGTTCAAAATGCTAAAAATGATAGTTATCCATTAACGCGTTACTTACATTTTTTTACAACTCGTACTCCTTCAGTATATGTTAAAAAATTTATTGATTGGTCATTGAGCCCTGCTGGGCAGTTAGTAATTAAAAAAGAAGGATTTATACCACTTTGGGAAATTAATTATTAGTTACTGTTGAAATTTGATAAGCCTGAAGCTCAACTAATGAAGGTCCGTAAACAAGTTCGCTCAATGCATCATTGGCAATTACAATGAATATCATAGGTATCCACAATAAAAATGCTCGAAATAACAGTTACTATATCTTATTCGTCTTAATTTTGAACTTGATACTTCGGTAGATTGGTTCTTAATATAATTTTATTTCTCACTCATGATTAATTCCTCGAAAAAATTAAATTACATTTATAAAATAATGAAGGTTTTATTAATAACGATAAAATTATAATGAATCACAAGATGCAATTGATTAAGAATTACAAAAAGTAATTTTCAAAAAAATGATTTTACTCAAATAAATAAGACAAAACATATTGATACAAAATCATTTTATAGTTAACTTTATGCTTCAAATAAAATTAAAATAGGTAAAAAATGGCATCGAACGATGGACAAATTGTCCAAGTAATTGGACCTGTAGTTGATATAGATTTTGAAGACGGACACATTCCGAAAATATATAACGCAATTAAAATTCCGCGCACTTCCTTAGAAGGGAACGAAGAAGAATTAATAGTTGAAGTCCAGCAGCACTTAGGTGAAAATAGAGTGCGAACAATTGCAATGGATACAACAGACGGACTTGTAAGAGGTATGAAAGCCATTGATACAGGTGAACCTATCTCAATACCGGTCGGTCCGGGAACCTTAGGACGATTGATATCCGTACTTGGCGAGGGGATAGATGGACTCGGTGAAATCAAATCCGATGTTCGATATAACATTCACCGTCACGCTCCAAAGTTTGATGATCTTATAACCAAGCAGGAAATTTTTGAAACCGGTATCAAAGTGATTGATCTGATCGAGCCTTATTCAAAAGGCGGTAAGACAGGTCTTTTCGGCGGTGCAGGCGTTGGTAAAACGGTTATCATTCAAGAGCTGATCCACAATATCGCAAAACAGCACGGCGGTTATTCTGTGTTCTCAGGTGTGGGTGAAAGAACCCGTGAGGGAAATGATCTCTGGATGGAAATGAAGGAATCGGGCGTGTTGGATAAAACAGCTTTGGTATTCGGTCAGATGAACGAACCTCCCGGAGCTAGATTGAGAGTTGGACTCACTGGATTAACAATAGCAGAGTATTTCCGTGATGTGGAAGAGAGAGATGTACTTTTATTCATTGATAATATATTCAGATTTACACAAGCTGGTTCGGAAGTTAGCGCTCTGCTCGGACGTATGCCTTCTGCGGTTGGATATCAGCCGAACTTAGCTTCTGAAATGGGGGAACTGCAAGAGCGTATTACTTCAACGGATAAAGGTTCTATTACTTCTGTGCAGGCGATTTATGTTCCTGCGGATGACTTAACAGACCCTGCTCCTGCAACAACATTCTCGCATCTTGATGCAACTACAGTACTTAGTCGTCAGATTTCGGAACTGGGAATTTATCCTGCGGTTGATCCTCTTGATTCAACTTCAAGAATTCTGCAGCCGGATATTGTTGGGGACGAACATTACGATGTTGCTAAGAGAGTGAAAGGAATTCTTCAATCCTATAATGACCTTCAAGACATTATAAATATTATGGGTATGGACGAATTATCCGAAGAGGATAAGCAAACCGTACGAAGAGCCAGGAGAATACAAAGATTCTTTAGTCAACCATTCTTTGTTGCCGAACAGTTCACCGGTACTGCCGGAAAGTATGTTAAACTGGAAGATACTATCAAAGGCTTCAAAGAGATTCTGGAAGGGAAACATGATGATCTTCCTGAATCGGCATTCATGTATGTGGGTACAATCGAAGAAGCTGTAGAGAACGCAAAGAAAATGTCTGCTGAATAATGAAAACATTACACGTTGACATAGTAACTCCGACAAAAACCGCCTTTGAGGGAGATGTCCAGTCCATCACAATTCCCGGTACATTAGGAAGCTTTCAAGTATTGTATAATCATGCTCCTTTGATGAGTTCGTTCGAGGTGGGTCAGATCAAAATTGAAGAAGCAGAAGGGAAGAATAATCTTTATGCAACAAGCGGCGGAACTGTAGAGGTTTTGAGCAATAAAGTCGTAGTTCTAGCCGAATCATTCGAAAGCCCGGAAGAAATTGATGTAGAAAGAGCTAAAGCTGCAATGGAGCGTGCAAAGAAAAGAATAGCTAGGGAAACTAATGAAGAAAGTATTGATGTTCTAAGAGCAGAATTAGCGCTAAGAAGAGCGCTCAATAGATTGAAACTTGTTAAAAAATTGTAGCATTTAACTTATCGGAGCACGATATTTTAAGTAAAAAGAAAAGGGAGCATGTAAATGCTCCCTTTTTATTGAATAATTCTTAGCGAAAACTAATGATATCTAACGCAATTCTCATACTCAACATGTAAAATATACTGTATTTGTATTTCGAAAAATATCTCAGATACAATATTGTAACTATAATAGAAATAATAAGTTACAATATTTATATAAAGTTATTATTATGGACTAAGGCTTTAAAAAATAATAATTTTAGTGTTTCAATTGCCTTAGTGGAATATTAAGATGATTACAAGAGAAAAATTACTCAATGAATTTTTTCAATTATAACTTAACTTATTTCTTATTAATCAAAAAATAATTTATAAGGTGGAATCGGCTGTTTTGTTAAATTAGGACCTTCAATATTAACATCAATAGATTCAGTTCCTGTATTTTCATAGTAGATAACTTTTAATGAATGACGACCTTTCTTTAGAGTAATTTTTCCGTTATCAACTTTCTTTCCGAAATAACCGGCATTATCCACAACAACTTTATTATCCAGATAGAGAACACTTCCATCATT
>JAADIB010000291.1:11622-12749 GCA_013151565.1 Chlorobiota bacterium | reverse complement strand
GTCGCCGTCAATATCAGCTGCAGCAATAGGTGTCTTCAAAGATAGAACCGGGCGATCATTGCCTCCTTTATATCCCCAGAGTTTTGTTCCATCAATGGAATAAGCAACTATGCCGCTATCTATTGTCCCAGCAACGGCTTCGTCTATGCCGTCGTCGTTTAGATCAACCCAAATAGTACTCCCCCATTCAATTCTGCCGGCATTGCGCTGCCAGATCACCTTGCCTTTTTCTGCATCTATACAAGTTAGTGAGCCATCCCCATTTCCGATCAATAACAGCGGTTTTCCATCCGGCGTTTTATTTGTCAAAGCGGCTGCCGATGTAAGCCGCTTCTTCCAAGTGTGATCCAATTTCCAGATTTGTTTGCCTGAAGCACTGATACAGCGCAGAGTACGAACCTCACTATCGCTGATAATTATCTCATTACCAGGTTCCTCACATACATCTGCAACCAGAGGCGGTACATAGAGTTGTGATTCTGCATTAAATATCCACTTCTCTTTCGGTTGAGAAAATGAATTGTTCGGATGAAACATTATAATTGAAATGATTATGGTTATATAATTTTTTAGTCTGATGATTTTAACTCCTTATATGGAAATGATTTTAAAGTGATTGGAAATCAAGCTAATAAAATTTTTTGAACTAAACAATACTTCAATAGTATTGAGTACATTTTATTTCTTTTTATTCAAACACAACTTCTAATTTGTGTTACGCAAAATCTGTTTTTTGCTCCGCCATTAGTGTGAATATTAAAAAGATAATGAATCTCCCCGCAGCAAGCAGATGGGGTATCAGTATGGAGTAGTTAATAATATTTTTGACGCGAGACAGCAGAGAATTCATCCCTTGTCCGCCTCTGGTAGATTAAAGTGTATGACTTCTATGGACTAAAGCCCAGTTTGCGTAGTATCTTCTTGCCACGATTTAAAGAGACTGTGTTAAAAACACTAAAACCGTTGTCTGTGAGACTCCCAAGGAGAAACGGTTACGCTAATTATTTATTTTCAGTTCATTAACCCATGTTTGAAAACATGGGTTAATGAGAATTTCGGGTTTTCACATAGCCTCTAAAAGTCGTGGCAATTCACATATTATTTCATCAGTTTATAATTTTTGTTTA
>JAADIB010000291.1:0-11563 GCA_013151565.1 Chlorobiota bacterium | reverse complement strand
ATTTAGCCGCAAAACCTCGAAGGTTTTTATAATCATCTCCTTGTGTGTAAAGGAATTTACATGCTCGTTTCATGTAACGTGAGTTACAAAGTAATATTGATTAATAACTAAAACCCAAGCATCAGCGAAACATCCATCCACCTATCACGCGCAAGCCAGACAGTGGTAGTCTCTGGGGTTCCTGAAATACTTTCGTAAGCATCAATCATATAATCTTTGTTGAGAAGATTGTATATGTTCATCCCCAAAGTGATATTCTTTATAAATGATTCTGCCACTTTACAATCAAATCCGAGATGTAAGTTGATCAGATAATAATTCGGGATCTTTGAAGGCTGCGCCAGATCAACAGAATCATCATTTCTACCGCTGATGTTCAGATGAGGATAGTGGAGACCATTAAACAAAATTTTCGGATTGAAGTAGAAAATCAATCCCTTGAATATTTGCTTTGTAAAATCAACTCCAAGATTCATCTTTAACATTGGAAAACCGCCGACATACAACCCGCCGATCTTAGCATTCACCGGAATATCCACACCAGGCAGCGCTTCAAGATGACCATACCCGGTAACATCGTTCAGCCAATTATTTATACTGACAGAAAGCATTCCATCAAGACTAATGTTCTTATTAAAGTGATATTTTCCCTCTCCCTCAATTCCTCTATGAAGCGCCTTTGCTCCATATATATTGAACTTGTAAGCCTGAAATGAGTTTGGATCGTAGTATGCAAAATTGAAAGCTTTATCTTTCCACCATGTGATAAACGTATTTAATCTAAAATACATTTTTTCACTATTATAACCGTACCCGAGTTCAGCCGAGATCACTTTCTCATTTTTAACATCAGCATATGGTTCGTTGGTATAGCTGTAAACATTCATTGATAGCGGCGCTTTGGAATAATTCCCGATATTAAAATAAGCGTTGTTATAATCGTTAAAATTATAATTGATACCGGCTTTAATTGTATATGTAGGGAATTGCTTCCAACCAGTTTCCCGCTTCGGATCGGAATATTTGTAATTGAAATGATCAATACGATTATATCCGGTAACAGCAAACGCAAGATTCACATACGCATTCAAGGCATCTTTGTTATGTTCTGCCTGGAAAAATACCCCAAGCGAGCGGGCATAACTATCAGCATCGTAATCAACTTTATCCCCGACATAAAGAAGTTTATCCGGATCTTGATTTACATTACCGCTCCCGATATAGTAATCACCTCCGAGCAGGTTACCAAGTGTACTATAATTCTCGGCAGAATAATATTTCCCATCCAATCCGAATGTAAGATTTATACTGTTATTAAGTTTATAATTTGCAGATGATAGAAATGCTATCCAAGTGTGTATGTGTTTTGTAAATCTTAATGCTTTATCTGACCTGGTCAACTCCGTGCTGTATGTCGAATCGATGTTATTGGAATTGAATTCCCACTCTTTATCGAAATCTATCAGCCCGTCTTCAGTTCTGCTGAATTCACTCCATGGCGGGACAGTTCCTCCGCCGTAACCATACGATAGATAAAGAGAATTCGAAAGGACAAAGTTCTTATTTTTCTGCCAGACATGATTTAAGGTAATAGACGGTTTATGAAATTCATTATCACGCAAATTAAGCGGCTGCCCGTTAAGATAACCCCAATCGGAATTAAAACGCTTTCCCCTTAGCTTCCAAGTATCCATCGTTAAGGGTGTCATTCTTTGTCCGTGCTTTTGAGGTGAGCCCATTATTTGAATTTCAATCAGATTATTTTTCAAAGTCCATCCGAGAGAAAAGTAGTAAGAGTAAGCATCTAGCCAAGTTTGATCTGCATAACCATTTGACGTGATCCGGCTGACCATCCCGGTGAGTTTTAAATTATCACTTATCGGTGTTGTAAACGTAAATAAGAATTTCTTATAATTATCAGAACTTATCACAGATTTGATCTTAACAAAATTATCACTTGCCAAACCGCTTTTGCTGATTATGTTCACCACACCTCCGATTGACGAAACAGAATATGGCGTTGCACTTAACCCGCGCTGGACTTGAATACTCTGAACCACATCACTCAAGTCTCCCCAATTTGACCAATAGATCTCACCGTTTTCAGGATTATTGATAGGTATCCCGTTTATCATTACTGCAATGCTGGTCTGATCGAAACCGCGGATACTCAGTCGTGAATCGGCAAACCCGCCTCCTTGCTCAGAGACAAAAACATTCGGGACAGATCTGATTATATCAGTTAGAAATCTTGCGCCTAAATTTCGCTGTATCTTCTTCGAGTCAATGTTTGTAAAGGCAACCGGCGTTTCTCTGATACTGGCATACTTCCCTTTCACCAATGATTCTTGGAACAATATGGCTTTTTGTGCAAGCCCAACAGTAATGGTTGTATCCGATAATAAACTGAGATGAATAAATTTCGTTTTATATCCAACATAAGAAAAACGTACAGTTGTACTTCCCTTCTGCAGATTGTTTATCCGGAACTTTCCTTCACTATTGCTTGCTGTACCGTAGTTTTTTCCTTCTACGAGAATATTAACATTTATAAGCGGTTCCGCCGTTAATGAATCAACGACTCTGCCTGATAAAGATACTGATTGAGCTAAAACAAAACCATTAACTAATAGAACAAATAGGAATAATTTGATCATCTAAAAATCTTTCTATACTATCTCTAGCATTCTGTTAATTGGTATTCGTGCCTTCTCCGCAACATCTTTCGGCACTTTTACTTCGTATTGATCATATTTAAGTGCGTTCAATAATTTTTCAAGTGTTATCATTTTCATATACTCACAAACCGAGTCTTCACTCATCGGTAGAAACTCGCTCTGCGGTTTTATTTTTTTCATTCTGTGCAGAATGCCTACCTCAGTTGCAATCACAAATTGATCGGCATCAGAATTCTGTATATGTTTTATCATTCCTTCGGTTGAATAGATATTAATATCACAGTCATAAACTTCCGATTCTAACATGCATGAAGTCGAGCATCCGCATTCAGGATGAATAAGAAAATCTGCATTCGGATATTCTTCCATTTTTTTAGCAAAGTCAATTTCACCTATCTTTTCATGTACGTGACATGCTCCGTCCCATATTTTTATGTTTCTACCGGTGACTGCTTTTGTGTAGCTGCCTAAAAACTTATCTGGCAGAAAAAGTATCTCTTTCTCTTCCGGAATTGTTTCAACAACTTTTACAGCATTGGATGAAGTGCAGCAATAATCAGACTCCGCTTTAACTTCTGCTGTAGTATTCACATAACTCACAACAACCGCATCAGGATTTTCTTTTTTCCATTTTCTTAACTGATCGGCTGTAATAGTTGAAGCAAGCGAACATCCGGCTTCCGGATCGGGAATTAGAACTTTCTTATTCGGAGAAATTATTGAAGCTGTCTCCGCCATGAAGTGAACTCCGCAGAAGACAATTACATCTGCATTAGTTTTCGCTGCAACTTGTGACAGACCAAGCGAGTCCCCGACAAAATCTGCAATATCCTGGACTTCCGGTATCTGATAATTATGTGCAAGTATTACCGCGTTCTTTTCTTCTTTAAGTTTTTTTATTTCATCTAAAATGTTCATTTAGTTTTCCCCCTATATTATTAACAATGATATATCCAGAGCACTAACTGAATGAGTTATTGCCCCGACAGAAATATAGTCCACACCGGTCTCTGCAACCACTCTGATATTTTCAGCCGTAATATTCCCCGATGCTTCCACCTTCGCTTTCTTATTGATCATTATAACTGACGCCTGCATTTCCTCAATAGGCATGTTATCGAGCATAATAATATCAACGTTGTTGTTCAAGGCTTCCACAACTTCATGAAGGTTTCCGGTTTCAACTTCAATTTTGTATTTGAAGCCATATTGCTCCCTGATTATCTTCACTGCTTTCGGAATTGAGCCGGCAGCTTTGATGTGATTTTCTTTCAGCATAACCATATCGAACAACCCGATACGATGATTCGTCCCTCCTCCGACAGCTACTGCATATTTATCGAGATATCTAAAACCGGGTATAGTTTTGCGAGTATCCAAGAGTTCTGCCTTTGTATTTTTTAACTGCTCAACATATTGTCTCGTTTTAGTAGCAACACCGCTCATCCTCTGCAGAAAATTGAGAGCAGTCCGTTCTCCGCTAAGAACGGTTTTCATCTGCCCGGAAAACTCAGCAATTAAATCGCCCTTTTTAACTTCTGCACCGTCATAATAATTTGAATGGAATTCCAGACCTTTACCATCAAGTAATTTGAACACGTATTGAAAAACTTCCAATCCTGCAATTACTCCGGATTCCTTTGCAACAAGTTTCCCTTCACAATTCTCATTCTCATCAACAATGGCAGAGGTTGTAATATCACCGCTTTGAATATCTTCTTCCAAAGCAAGTTTAATTAATTCCTTTGATTTTTCAATGTAATTATTATTCATTTTATCTTATCTTTTTTAATCCGCCAAAGGCGGACAAGTGATGAATTCCCCGCAGCTTGCAGCGGGGAGATTCATTAGAATCAGTACCGTATTTTTACTTCTCAGTCTATCTTCTCAAATTTGATGCTAGAGTTTATTAAAACCACATGACCGTAAAACTTGCTGGATAGATCAGGATGATCACTTCTTTGATGCGCACCTCTGCTTTCCTTCCTATACAGCGCACTCCTAACAATACTCTCAGCCAGATTCAGCAGGTCTCTTTCCTTTCTAAAAAATGAATCTGAACTCATAGCAGGAAGCTGTTCCGATAATATTTCAATCTCAGTTAAAGCATCATTCAGGTCATCTTCATTCCTAATAATTCCAACCTTTTCAGTGAATATTCTTTGAAGTTTGTGTAAAGTAATATTGTAGTGCTGCATTGAAAAATCTGATACTTTATACTGGATTAAATCGCTTTCCGGGATATTTATTTCCGAGCCAATATTTTCCGATGCTTTAACAGCAGCTCTTCTCCCGAAGACCAAGCACTCCAGAAGTGAATTACTTGCAAGACGGTTAGCCCCGTGAACCCCAGTGGATGCAACTTCGCCAATAGCAAATAGTCTGCCGACACTCGTCGCGCCAAATAGATCAGTTTTAATTCCGCCGACGGAGTAATGTGCTGCCGGAGCGATTGGGATCAATTCCGAAGTCATGTCAATTCCTTCCGCTAAAGCAAAGTTATAAATATTACTGAAGTTGTCTTTGATCGATGTTTCGCCTAAATGACGGGCATCCAGATAAATAAATTTTTTATCTGATTTTTTGATCTCTTCAAAGATTGCTTTTGCTACAACATCCCTCGGCGCCAGTTCTTCCATCTCGTGATAGTTGGACATAAATCTTTCACCCTTAGAGTTTATCAGATATGCTCCTTCGCCGCGGACTGCTTCACTGATCAAGAATATTGTTCCGCTCTCGGAATAGAAAGCAGTTGGATGGAACTGTGTGAATTCCATATCGCGAATTTCCGCTCCGGCGCTCAATGCCATCGAAATACCTTCCCCAACTGCAGCGTTCGGATTAGTGTTGCGCAGATAAATATTATTGTAACCACCCGTTGCAAGAATTGTATTTCGTGAATAGAATGAATTCACTTCACCGGATTCCATGTCTAGTGTATTGATACCAGCAACTTCATCCTTTGTAGAAATTAGATCCAGCACTTGCGTATGGTGAAGAAAAGTTATGTTGGCAATCTCTTTAACTTTATCATATAAAAACCGTGTAACAGCTTCCCCGGTTGAACTTCCGTGTGCATGGATCACTCTTCTCTTTGAGTGACCGCCTTCCAACCCGAAATTATATTTACCATTCTTCTTATCAAACTTCATTCCTGTATCTATCAACTCTTGAACACATTCAATCCCTTCCTCAACAAGAACTTTCACCGCTTCCTTATTGCAAATACCTCGCCCGGTTTTTAGTGTATCTTCAACGTGGGATCCTATTGAATCTCCTTCGCCCATAGCAACTGCAATACCTCCTTGTGCAAGCCACGAATTGATTTTATTTTCCTTGATCTTCGAGACTATCAGTACACTTCCGTATTTTGCGGCTTGGTATGCAGCAAACAAACCGGCTAAACCGCTTCCTACAATTAGGAAATCATATGTTTTGTTATTAGTCATTTACTTTCTCATTATTATGTTCATCTACAAAGACCAATTTAGCTTTGTAATTTGAACACTCATCCTCATCATACTCGGCATAGCTGGCAATAATTATTAAATCGCCAACATGCACTTTACGTGCCGCAGCGCCGTTCAACCCTATTTCTCCTTTTCCCCCGTATATTACATAAGTCGAGAATCTCTCCCCGTTTGTGATATTATAAATATCAACTTTTTCAAACTCGATCAGATTAGCTTTATCACACAATATTTTATCTATCGAGATTGAACCTTCATAGTTTAGATCAGCGTATGTCACTGTCGCTCTATGAATTTTCGATTTCAGCAGAGTCCGTATCATTTATACTCCTATTCATTTTAAGTGTTTCCAAAAGTCCATATAAAACAAGATTTGAATCAACCACATCGAACAACCCGGCATTTGCAAAAAGAGCAGAAAATCCACCGGTGCCAATTATCAAAGGCTTAACACCGTGGAATGCTTCGTTGGTTATGTTTTTCGTGATCTCTTTTATCATTCCTATCTGCCCGTGATACAACCCAACTTGGATACTTTCAACCGTCGTCTTTCCGTATGATGCTTCACTGGCTTTGATCTCAACTCGCGGTAATTTTGCCGTTCGTTTCTCCAGACTTTCCATGGAAATTCTGATGCCGGGAATTATCACTCCGCCGAGATACTCGCTCGATTTTGAAATAACACAGAATGTTGTCGCTGTACCGAAATCAACAATGATAAGATTCTGATGCGGATGAAGTCTTGTTGCTGCTACGGCATTGGCAATTCTGTCACTGCCAACTTCATGCGGATTCTTATATTTGATCTTCAATCCTGTTTTTACTCCAGGCTCAAGAAAGAACGGTTCCATATCGAAATATTTTCTGATACCATTCATAAGCGAGTGATTCCTATCCGGCACAACACTGCAGAAAGAAATATCCTCAACATCATTCGGATCGAAATCATTTTCTCTCAGCACATTTTTCAGAAAAAGCCCGATTTCATCCGATGAAAATGATTCCCTTACATTCTTCCTGAATTGTAAAACAAGTTTATCATCATCGAACACTCCGCCTAAAATTTGAGTGTTTCCTACGTCAAGTGTTAAGATCATTGCGATCTCCATCGATTAAAAAGTTTTTCTGCAAGTTCATCAGCAGTATCAACTATATGGCTTTTACCATCGTTATCAATAATTTCAAATAAATGCTGCACATCATTTTCTCTATCTGATAGAGCATTAAAAACAATAGCATCAGCTTTTGAGTTATCAAACAATTTCTTTATTTCATTTCCTTTCTTTTCATTATCTCGATCGTCCAGAAGTTTGAAAGCCGTTAACTTCACATCTTTGTTAAGCGACCATTCTTTGATATGATTTACAAGTTTGATATTCTTAGAAAACGTTACAGTTATCGAGTCGGTAGATGAATCCAATTTTTCAGTAAGCGGAAGTTCGATTATTTCTCCTTTTACATTAATATTTGCAGGGGAGTAATCACTCACTGCAGCAAGGTGTATCACCAGATCATATCTTTTTGATGTAAGCTCAGATTCCAGAATATCTTTCAGACTTTGGAACGAGTTAAATTCAATAAGGTCCAAATCAAAAGCTGGTTTAACTGCCGATTCTGAAAGGAGAAGCGTAACATCAGCGCCGTTGATATAAAAGTGTTCTGCAATTTTAACAGCAGTTCTGCCGGAGGACTTGTTGGAAATATGTCTCATCCCGTCAATGTTTTCAATCGTTCCCCCGCCGGTTATTAGAACTTTATAATTTTTATTGTTATTGCTGTGAAGTTGACTGCCAATATAACCGAAGATCAAATCGGGGTCTAACAATTTCCCTTCCCCTTCATCACCGCAGGCTAAATAGCCTACATCCGTTGGCAGTATGTGAATTCCCCATTCCGATAATTTATTCAGTGATGCCTGTGTAGCCGGATGTGTGAACATTGCAGTATTCATTGCCGGAGCAATGAGATACGGTTTCTCCCTGTCGTGCGCTAGAAAAAGTGAGGTGATCAGATTGTCTGCAATTCCATTTGCAAATTTGTTTATGGTATTAGCATCAGCGGGAACCACGATTGTTAGATCAGCCCATTTTGCCAAATCGATGTGACTCATCATTCTGCCCGGTTCAAACGAATCCGTATAAACCGGTCTGTGAGTCAATCCTTCAATAGTTGCTTGCCCGATAAACTTCAGCGCAGAACTAGTAACAGCAACTTCAACTTCAAATCCGGCTTGAATTAATTTTGAGATCAAATAAGCAGATTTATACGCCGCTATTGATCCGGTTATCTTTATTAAAACTTTATAGTTTGACATTATCGATCAACCTTACATTACCTAAAAATACTGCACCATATCTAATTCCGCCGTGCGTTTCAATGTAATCAGTTTTGAGACCATTTCTATTTAATTCCTCAGCAATCTCAGCATCAGATTTTTCTGAATTCAGAAGTTTTGGAAACAGCGCGGCAATTTGACGTTCATCTTCCTTCAGTAATCTGTTGCGCGAACTCAACGCTAATCCGTCTTTCTCTCTTACAGTGGGAGATGCGATTACCTTAACATCCATAAAAAACGCGTCAACCATCCCTTGTACAAGTAAAAGCTGCTGTCTATCCTTCTCTCCGAAATATGCTTTACCAGGTTGTATTATATTAAGTAACTTCATCACAACAGTCAGCACGCCCGTAAAATGCCCGTCACGCGATCTGCCGCATAGTTCTTTACTGAAAGATGTTTCTTCAACTTTATAGACATAATTATCAGGATAAAGGTCTGCATAACTCGGAGTGAATAGATAATCGACATTCATTTTGTTCAAGAACGAAATATCATCTTCCAATGATGAAGGATAATTATTTAGGTCATCCTTATTATCAAACTGAGTGGGATTAACAAAAATACTCACAACAACAATCTGATTTTCCTCTTTTGCTCTTTCAATCAGACTTATATGCCCCTGGTGAAACGCTCCCATAGTGGGAACAAATCCAATTGACATATTCGTATGCCTCTGTAATTCTCTTTTCATCTCTGCCGGATCGGAAAATGTTTTCAACTGTAACTCTCCTTTTCCGAAGGGAAAATATTATCTTTCACTTCTTCATTATACTTATTCAGCGCAGATTTTACTCCATCATATCCGTTAAAATATTTCCTCAAAAATTTTGGATTAAAGTTTTTATTGAGCCCGAGCATGTCCTGCAGAACCAGAATCTGACCGGAAGTATATTTGCCTGCTCCAATTCCGATCGTAGGGATTGACAATGATTCCGTTATGGTCTTAGAAATTTCAGAGGGAAGCATTTCCAGAACGAGTGCAAATATCCCCGTATCTTCAAGTCTTTTTGCATCATCTATAATTAGTTCCGCTTCTTTTTCGGATTGCCCCTGCACAGTGAATCCTCCAAACTTATGAACCGACTGGGGAGTAAGACCGAGATGCCCCATTACAGGAATCCCGCTTGTTACTAAATATTTTATGTCATCCAATATACCGTTTGCGCCTTCAATCTTTACTGCTTCAGCGCCTGCTTTGAATACCGCATCAACAGAATCTACAAGTCTATCCCTTCCCTTTTTATGTGCAAGGAAAGGCAGGTCGGTGATGAGGAATTTATTTTTCAATCCTCTGTTTACTGCCGCCGTATGCATGACCATCATTTCAACAGTTGCATTTATCGTTGTATCAAATCCATGCATAACCATTGCAACGCTATCGCCGACCAGAACCGCATCAATATCGCTTTCGTCAATTATCCGTGCAGACCAATAGTCATAACATGTGACCATCGAAATATTTTTGCCTTCACTCTTTAATTTTTTGAAGCCGTTTATAGTTTTCATCAGTTTCTTCAATTTATTCTGCCATAAGACACAAAGATTTATTTTCTTTGTAACCTTAAGGCTGTTTACTATGTTCTAAATGCTGCAATAAACCATACCCAAGTATAATCGGAACACTTAGTTCAATTGAATAATTATTTTTATAAGTTCTTTGTGCATCACGGTACCTGTCCTTCGATCAAGTCCTTCACAAAATGTAATTTGATAGTTACACTGTAGCTGTCTTACGATCAGCTCATATTTTACAATTCAAAACTAATGAAATTTTTATTGGGAACACAAAACTTTATTAAAAAGATTTTTCTAATAGTGTTTATTTGAAAAATTGTTTTTAATAGAACACAGATTTAACGGATGAAACGGATTTACACTGATATATCTTTTTTTACTTATCCCTCTCAAGATAAATTATTTTTTATATTTCGTTAACTTCCCAATTTTCATCAACCCACAAACCGATAATTTCACAATTATTATAATTTTGCTTTAGGAAGTCCATTGCTTTTTTGATCTGGATTACCTGTTCCTTTTTAGGGATAGGATTTCTAGCACAATCGTGATGACCAATGATTGCAATGCTTTTAGATTTATGAATGTCGACTGATATCTTAACTCTATTAATAATCGAGTGTATCTGCGATGTGTTTATTTCTTCTGCAAGAACCTTATTAATTCCCGCTTCGGTTATCATATCGACATATTCTGAGTTGAACCGTTTCTGCAGATATCTAATTACCGGTAGCTGAATCCGTCCATCCATGCAACTTATTGCAGTACAAAATGTCATATTAATTTCCTTATTTTTTCGATGTATCCACGAAGATATGTTCAAACGGCGGCGGCTCTTCATTTCCGTAATAAGCATTTATTGAGTCCCAGCTTTTCAATTTAGCTTTATCACGTTTGGAATTTCTTTCCTCCATCCTACGACGCCTTTCCTCAGCATTGCAGTAAACATAATGGATCTCAATTTCACTTTTCAGCTCTGCCGCTAAAGTTTCATGCCACTTTTCCATTCTCAACTCGCGCGTGAAAGGACCGGCAATTACAACATCTATCCATTGCAGATTTTCTCGTGCAATATCGAACATTGTCTGGTAAATCACTTCGCGGTAAGTCTCTTTAAAATAATCGCTGTCACGATCATCTTTGTCATGCCCGGATTCTACTAATGCCAGTTGAACTAAACGCTCTGTTGAAATATCAATATCCAGAAATGCAGCTTTTTTCTCTTCAGCAAGTTTTCTACCATAACTGGTTTTTCCTGCTGCCGGACTGCCGCATATAATGTAAGCTTTGCTCATAGATCAATTTTAATTTTGTAGTGTTGTGAATATAGTGATTAGTAAAATAAATTTCTTCCAGTGTTGTAACCGACCATAGTATGCTAAAAATGTAGTGAACGAAAATCTTCGTTCACTACAAAGTGCTTTTTGTTATAAACTCGTTTTCAGAAGCAAAACTTTCACAAAGGAGACACAGAGTTACATAGAGGATAATTATTTTTATTCTTTCCTCTGTGAAACTTGGTGGTTCTCCGTGAATCTCTGTGTTAGTCTTTAATCTTTTTT
>JAADIB010000072.1 GCA_013151565.1 Chlorobiota bacterium | reverse complement strand
CTTAATTGTAACTGGGGAAAAGAAAGAGATCAACTTTGCTGCGACATGGGGAATATATGAAGGGCTTAGTAATGATATGAATAATTTCCGCGACCAAGTTGAGAATAAGGGCTACAAAATCAACTGGATTGAGCTGCCGGAAGGGCATAGCTGGGGACAATGGCGCGCTACTACAGACTTTATTCTTGAATCATTTTTCCCTTTTAAACCGACAAGCATTAACAGATCACAGACGTTACCCGAAAAATTTGAGTTGTTTCAGAATTATCCGAATCCATTTAACCCTACAACTACAATCAAATATTCATTGAAAAGTGAAGCTAATATAAAACTGATAATTACCGATTCGTTAGGACAAAAAGTTGATGTACTTGTAAATAAAATGCAGCCGGCTGGTATTTATACAGTCAAGTTTGATGGAACAAACTTATCAAGTGGAAATTATATCTACTCTATTTCAACTGACGGAAAAACTATTTCAAAAAAGATGCAGTTAATTAAATGATCACAAAAAACATAATTCCAAAAATAAATATGAAACTGAAAATTCTACTTTTACTGGTTTTCTTATACACTATTGGGTTTGCACAAAGTTTTAAAGTAAACAAAATTGAACCGCCCAACTGGTGGGAAGGAATGAAAACAGATCAAATTCAGTTGATGGTGTATGGTGAGAATCTTGGGGAAGTTAAAGTTAAAAGTTCCGGTTTAAAAATTACTCAAGTCTATAAGGTTGAAAATAAATCTTATCTCTTCCTTGATATTGATTTAACTGGACAAAAAGCCGGTAATTATAAACTGACTTTTTTTGACTCTGATGATAATATTGATATCACTTATCCAATTCTAAAGCGAGAAAGCACAACCGACCGGCAGCAAGGATTCAGTAACAAAGATGTAATATATCTAATTATGCCGGATAGATTTGCAAACGGTGATACCGCAAACGATTATGTAGTTGGATATAAGGATTCGATGCAAGATCAATTTACACAAGCACGGCATGGCGGTGATATACAAGGCGTAATTGATCATCTTGGTTACCTAAAAGATTTGGGGATCAGTACAATTTGGCTTACACCACTGGTTGAAAATAACACATTCAGAAGTTATCACGGATATTCTGCCACCGACTTTTATAAGATCGATCCTCGTTTAGGTAATATTGACCTTTACAAAACCCTTGTTAGCAAAGCTCATGACCAAGATCTGAAAATAATCATGGATCATGTTTCTAATCATATTAGTATTGATCATCCTTGGATGAAAAATCTTCCAACTCCGGACTGGATAAACGGAACTGTGAAAAATCATCTCTCTGCTGATCATCACAAAATGGTTTACACGGATCCCCATGCCGATTCCTCGACAATTGAACATGTTTATAAGGGTTGGTTTGTTGATTATATGCCAGACTTGAATCAAGCAAATAGATTTCTCGGACATTATATTATTCAGAATACAATTTGGTGGATTGAAACTTCTGGTGTTGATGGAATACGTGAGGACACTTACCCTTACTGCAATCAAGAATTTATGTCCCGATGGGCAAAAGCAGTGATGAATGAATATCCAAACTTTAATATTGTTGGTGAGGTTTGGACAGGTGAGCCTGCGTTTTTGTCTGGATACCAAGGCGGAAATAAACTTAGAGACTTTAACACTAACCTACCTGCTGTTACAGATTTTGGAATGCGTGATGCCCTTGGTGATTTTTTAAAAGGGAATAAAAACATTGATAATTTTTATAATCTCTTGACTAAGGATTACCTATATCCCAACAGCGATAATTTAGTAACATTTATTGATAATCACGATATCGGCAGAGCAATGTTTCAAGCTGATTCCAACATTGCAAAATTCAAAATCGCTTTTCATCTTCTGCTTACTACTCGAGGTATTCCGCAAATTCTTTATGGAACAGAAATAGGTATGATAGAGAATGACGATCACGGTACACTGAGAAAGAACTTTCCCGGCGGATTCCCCAAAGATAATCGTGATGCTTTTACTGAAAGCGGTAGAACTAAATATGAAAATGATATCTTTAATTTCTTTCAGAAGATGCTGACTCTCCGACGAAATCACCCGGCATTATCACAAGGCAAGCTAATTCATTTTCCGGCTGATGATAATGTCTATGTCTACTTTAAGATACACGGTGATGAACTGATTCTTAACATCATTAATACAAATGAACATCCAATCGAAATTGATTTAAATAATTACGCTCATATAATTAAGAACCGTAATGGTTTTACCGATCTGTTTTCAGCAGAACATTTTGACTTAAAAGACAAAATAAAAGTTAATGGGATGAAAGCAGAAATGTTTTTGATTGAATAACAAGATTGAGCTTATACTTCAACTCCATAAAAAGAAGCTAGTTTTTTGATCACTCTATCAACAGTGGCGTCGGGACATGAAGCTCCGCTTGTAACCGCAATGCTGACTTTATCTTTCTCAGGCAAATAATCTTTCGTGGTTTTTTCACTTTGTTTATGAAGATCAAAATGAGAGATCACTTCGGGTGAGATTATCTTTGTTTCATTTGAAATAAAATATGTCGAGAATTTTTCTTCAAGTAGTTTAACAATATGGGAGGTGTTTGAACTATTGTAACCGCCAACAACAACAGCTAGATCGGCATATTCCTCCATTAAACCGTATGTAGCTTTTTGATTATCATTGGTCGCATAACAGAGTGTATCTCGTGTATCGGCAAAATGATCATCAATATTTTCAAGTCCATATTTTATGATCATTGTTCCTTGTAAATAATTCGCAATTGCTTCGGTCTCACTTGCCAGCATTGTTGTCTGATTTACAACACCAATTTTCTGCAGGTCTTTTTCCGCATTAAATTTTGACGAAAGTCGATTTTCGAATATTTCATAAAATTCTTCTGAATTTATTTCACCCAATATAAATTCTGCAAGTTTAGCCGCTTCATTCATATCTCTGATTATGATTGAAGGGGAACTTCTTTTGCTGTGAGAAAAAGTTGCTCGTGTTTCTTCATGTTCGGCTTTACCATGAATTACCACGGTAAAATCCTTTTCCCCAAGTTCATTCGATTTGTTCCATACTTTTTCTACAAACGGGCATGTAGTATTGTAACGGTATGGGTTAATCCCAATTTTATTCAGCTTTTCCTCAATTTCAATCGTAGTACCGAATGCAGGAATTATTACAATATCCGCCGGAGTCAGTTCATTCCAATCGATTATCATTTTACCGGAAGTGTCCTGTAGAAATTTGACTCCTCTTTCTTGAAGGTCTTCGTTCACTGCCGGATTATGAATCATCTCGCTTAACAAAAAGATTCTCTTTCCCTCATTTTCTTCGATGGCTTTATACGCAATTTCAATTGCATTTTCTACGCCGTAGCAGAACCCGAAATGCCTTGCTATTAAAAATCGAACCGGTCCAAGATCAATTTCCATCGGACTGAAATCTTTTTTTCTCGGATCGTCAAGCTTACGCTGCTCTTTAATTCCAGCGATTATTGAACTTCTATATTTATCAGGAATTTTAAACTTTTTCATGAACTGCCGGCTTTAATATTTTAACTAACTAAACTTAGTAATATATAATCAAAAATATTAATGGAATTGCCAACCCGAGCAGCGCAAACCACTTTCCTCTGCCTTTAAATCCTTGTTTGCCTTTATTCATAAATAACCCGGTTATTGCCAGCAATATAAGTGAAGCCGCAAAAATATCGGCAATCCATGTCCATAATTTTTTGGGTGTATTCAGATGCAGAAAATTCGATTCTTTAAAAAGGTGCCTGTTACTTATTTCTTCAATCTCAACTTTACCCGTTTTAAGATTTGCTGAAATTGTTTTTCCTTTAAGAAAGATATCTATACTTTCCGGACTCGGTCTGAAGCTATCTTTTACCCTATCTATAATTCCTAGTTGAGAAATCACATGTTCCAACAACTGCTGCTTTGTAAATACCGAGTCAGACAAAGGAGCTATAGATATTACACTTTTTTCAACTATATAATTTGGATTCCAATCATTTATATGGTTAACAGCAATACCTGATATTGCATAAATGATCGTTAATACTGCAGCGATATACCCAGTATCCCTATGAATAACCCTAATGGTTCTACGCCATTTCATCTTTACTGGGTCCCCTTTAACACTGTATATAATTAAATCTCTGCCCCAAGCCCTTTTATTTGATAGATTGTTCTAACTTGCTTTTTCCCATGCTCACAACTTCCTTCATTCTTTTTTCCATCACCGCAAGTACCGCTGCATTCGGCTTCTGCTTCATACTCAAAAGAATAAACTTCTCCCTCAACCAATGCTTTCTTGCCTTTTGCTTCCAATGGAAATACAATAGCTCCATCTTCCACTTTTACTCTAATTGTCTCAAATTCCTTTTCACTGGCTAGTTCTATCCAACAACCTCTTTTTTTACAGACATTAACAATTGTCCCTTCAACTAAAACTTTCTGTCCAACAAAACTTTCAGGATTATCTAATATATCTGAAATGCTTGTTTTCTCAGTTAAAGTGATCTCTTCCCCATACTTTTTCTTCTCTTCAGCATTTAATGAGACAAAAAACATTATAAAGAATATAAAAATGGAAATAATTTTATGCATTCTAATTCCTCCTTTGCTATTTTGTAATTCATTATTTTTAAATGCTAAATTAAGCTTAGAAACATTTATTTACAATCACAAAATGATTTAGGGTATCATGAAAAGAAGAGGTTTTCTTAAAACATCAGCAATTATTTCAGCAGCAACAGTGGCAAACTCAACCTCTTTACTTGGCAAAAACCCGTCAACACCGGTTGGTCTGCCGATCATTAAACCTAAGCGCTTAAAGAAGGGCGATACAGTTGGTTTAATAGTTCCTGGCGGATATATTTCTGAAGATGGACTTAAAGAATCAATCGAGAATTTAGAAAAGTTAGGATTAAAAGCGTACTATACCGATAATATTCTTGCACGAAGCGGATATTTGGGCGGAAGCGATAAACAGCGTTCGGATGATGTTAATCATATGTTCAAGAATGATAAGGTTGACGGTATTATGTGTGCTCGGGGCGGTTACGGATGCGACAGAATTTTGCCGATGCTCGACTATGACGTAATAAAAGCTAATCCGAAAGTTCTTGTCGGTTACAGTGATATCACTGCTCTTCACAATGCAATTTTTGCTAAAACCGGTTTGGTTACTTTTCACGGTCCGGTTGGCACATCAACTTTTAACGAGTTCACAATAAACAATTTTGTCAATGTTATAATGGAACCGAAGAATAAATATGTTTTCAAACATTCCGATGATTATAAAAAAGGCGGTGATTATGAAGTTTATGCAATAAGAGAAGGTAAAGCCAAAGGTAGATTAGTCGGTGGCAATTTAAGTCTTGTTGTAACTTTACCTTGTACACCTTACGATGTAGATTTCAAAGGTAAGATACTGTACCTTGAAGAAGTTGATGAGAAACCCTACAGAGTTGATAGAATGCTGACTGAGTTGCTATTAGCTGGTAAACTCCAGGAAGTCGCCGGTATTGCACTTGGTGTTTTCAGAAAATGCGATCAGAAAGTTGGTTCTCAAAAAGGAGAAAGAACATTCTCTCTTAAGGAAGTATTGTTCGATAGACTTTACGATCTCGGTGTACCGGTGATTTATGGTCTCTCATTCGGACATATTGAAAACAAATATACTTTACCTTTCGGTATAAATGCAGAATTAGATGTGATGAATCAAACTATAACTTTAGAGGAGCCGGCAGTTTTATGATAAATACTTTCACATTTCATATCCATATTTTCGCTTGATGTCATGTTTGCTCAAGTAGTTTTTCCGCTTCCGTTCCGTAATAGTTTTACTTATTCTATTTCTATAGAACATCTGGAATTTGTTAAGGTTGGTGTGCGTGTCGTTGTTCCTTTCGGTAAAAGAACTCTTACCGGATTTGTTGTAGGGGTTTCCGAAACTACGGACATTGAGGAAAAGATCAAACCGATAAGAGACGTACTGGATGATGCTCCAATATTCGATAAAAATTCTCTTAAATTTTATGAATGGCTTTCGAGTTATTATATCAGTTCGCTTGGTGAAGCGCTTCGCAACTCAGTGCCATACGGATTAGAGGTTGAATCTAAACGAAAAATAGTATCCGATATGGATATTTGTTTTGAGTTATATAAAAAAGAGAGAAATAAGAAATCAACTCGTGCAAAGGTACTGGATATCCTTTCCCAAAAAGATGTTATAAAAATTTCTCAACTTCAAAAATTAGTAAAGAAAAAATCAATTCACTCAATTCTTAAAACTCTTGAAAAGAATGGGGCTATTACATTACTCACAGAAATTGAAGATGCGAAAGTTCACATCAAAAAAGTAAAGTATGTTAAACTTTCAAAAAGTATTGATGAAATTTACGAGTACCTCCCGGAAATTGAGGCACGTTCACCCAAACAGGTAGTACTTCTGTTAGAACTGCTTGCTACTAAGGGTGAACCAATTCAAATGAGTCAATTGCTGAAGAAAACGAACACAAATCCCTCGTCGTTAAAATCTCTGTTTAAAAAGGATCTGATAGATATTTTTGAGAAAGAGATCGAGAGACGATACATTGAAACATATGAGGAAATCAAAGAAGAATTAACTTTAACTGGTTATCAGAAAGAGATAGTAGACAATATATCTGAAAAGATAAGCAATAAAAAATTTACCACATATTTACTGCACGGCATAACCGGCAGCGGGAAAACACAAGTTTACATTGAACTTGTAAACAAAGCTATAGAAATGGGTAAGAGTGCAATTGTTCTTGTGCCGGAGATTTCCTTAACACCGCAAATTACTTCCCGCTTTTATAATGAACTTGGCGATCATGTAACAGTAATGCACAGCAGAATGTCACTGGGAGAACGATACGATGCATGGAGAGGTGTTATAAAAGGTAAGTACAAAGTTGTGATCGGTCCGCGCTCAGCGCTTTTTGCTCCGTTAAAAGATATTGGATTGATAGTTGTGGATGAAGAACATGACTCCAGTTATAAACAATATGAGATAATTCCCAAGTACAATGCACGTGATGCAGCTATAGTCAAAGCGCAGATGAGTAATTGTCCGGTTGTTTTAGGCTCGGCAACTCCGTCAATTGAGAGTATGTATAATGCTCTTTCGGGCAAATATGAACTATGCGAACTGAAGGAAAGAATTGATGATGCCGAATTACCGCAAGTTTACTTAGTTGATGTTACCATAGAGCAGAAAAAGAAAAAAATGGACGGAGCATTTTCTAAAATTCTTTTGGAAAAGATAAGCGATAGAATACGCAAAGAAGAAAGCGTAATTATTTTACAGAACAGGCGCGGCTTTGCAACACAGATTTACTGCGAGGACTGCGGTGAAATAGAGATGTGTGACGAATGTTCTGTCTCTATGGTTCATCATATAAATAGGAATATTCTACAATGTCATTACTGCGGAAGCACGAAACCTGTTCCCAAAGCATGTCGTCACTGCGGTTCACTCTCACTTAAATTTTTCGGAACCGGCACACAGCGCGTTGAAGATGAACTTCAGTATTATTTTCCTGATGTAAAAATTGAGCGAGTAGATTCAGATTCAATTAATAAAAAAGGAATACTCGGTGAAATTCTAAATAGATTCCGCCGAGGAGAAACCAATATTCTTGTGGGAACACAAATTGTAGCGAAGGGATTAGATTTTGCAAACGTAACGCTTGTTGGTGTAATCTCGGCTGAAACAACTTTGTGGCTGCCTGATTTTAGAGCGGATGAGAGGACATTCCAGTTGTTAACCCAAGTATCTGGCAGGGCGGGCAGAAGTAAGATCAAGGGTGAAGTCATTATCCAGACGCAGAATAAAAATCACTTTGTTCTGCAGAAGGTTCTGCTCAATGATTACAAAGGCTTTTATTCAAATGAGATCGCTCTACGGGAAAAGAATAATTATCCTCCATTTACAAGACTTTGCCTTATCGAAAGTAAAAACGAGAACGAAAAAAATGCACGGGGTGCAATCATTGATTTTTTCAATATTCTGATCAAGAAAAAAGCAGGCTTAATTATTCATCCTCCAACCCCGGCACTTATTGCCAGGATAAAAGGGCAATATCGATTTCATCTACTGGTTAAAAGTCCAAAAAAAACCGATCCCGGTGGGAAATTATTACGTGACGCAATCACTGAATCATGGATTGAATACAACCAAAGATCAAAATTCAGTGATATTCGGCTCACCATTGATATGGACCCGCAAGGGATAATGTAAACTTTTTTATTTCGCTGCAGAAATTATCGGCAGATTAAAGTCAGGCGCTGGAGTCGCTTTCTTTGCATCATAAGTATTATCCAATATTGACTTAATATTTTTAACCAATGTTTCTTTGGGAACTAGTCCTTCATATTTAGCGATAACTTTTCCTTCTTTGTCCAACACAAACGTTGTAGGTATGGAATTAATATTTCCATAGGAATATACTACATTCTGATCGCCTCGAACAATTGGGTAGTTTATTTTATATGATTTCATAAAAGGACCAACATCATTGGCGGTCACGCCATTTCGTGTAATTGCATCAAGTGAAATCCCAACGATCTCAACACCTTTATCTTTGTATTCTTTCTTAAGCTCTACAAGATCGGGAATTCCTTTTCTGCAAGGAGGACACCAAGTAGCCCAGAAATCCAATATAACAACTTTGCCTTTAAGATCGGATAATTTTAGTAGATCTGCTTGTGACTGCTGGTAATTCGGCGGGTAAGGACCTTGTTCAGGAACTCCGTTAGTATTATTTACGATAAATAGAATTAGAACGATAACAAAAAATATTCCGGTATAAAGCCAGCTTCTCTGCTTCTTGGTCAATCCCATTTTTATATCTTCATTCTCATTCTGTTTATTTGTTTTGTTACTCATTTTTACTCCAAATATCTAAATTCTATTTGATATAATAATACAAATAAATTTTATTACTTGTTAGTCATTTTATTTAACTCTTTAACAAACCTTTCAATATCCTTGTCGTTATAACCTTTCTCTTTTGCTGCATTTTCGAGTGAACCCCAAATCGGTTCGCCGCATCTTAGACACCTAATTCCTTCTTCACGCAGATATCCGACCGCATCGGGAAGTTCATTAACCAGATCTTCAATCTCAATATCTTTAGTTATTCTCATTTACTTTTTCCTCTTTTTTCTTTTTGGACGGAAATGTAAACAAGTATCCAATTAAACCACCGTAAACCGTTGATATATAAGGATTACTCGATATTACACAAGTACCGTTATAACATCCTATAAAATAGTAATAGGCAAATCCAAGTCCCGCACCGGCTAAAACAGGTAATATTCTTTTATATACAACCTTCATCTTTTTCTCATTTTATTATTTTAATTATTGTTATAGTTTGATGTTGTAAAACTATAAAAGTTTCATCCCTCTTGCTGTTAGAATTACTATTTAATAAGTTTGTAATTGCTTATAAAATTTAGATTTTAGGAGAAAATGATGCCAGAATACACAAAACATTTATACATGATAGTGTTCCCTATCAATGCTTTAGTCGCTTCACAGCTTGAGCCGAAAGAATTTGGTGAACATTACACAACCGGCGGATCGAAACATTTTAGCGGAAAGATGATCTTTGCCGAGTTAGATATTAATTTCAGAGACGACTATTTTGAAATTGATAAATATCTTGATTTGACAGTACCTTATGAAGACGGTTCTCCTAAAAAAACGAAATTCATAAAATCTTATGCTGTGCTCGAACACGTTGATCTTAACGCAATACATACACTCCATCTATGTACAACTAACGGAAAAGTTTTATCAATACCTGCTGCTGAATATACAGCAGTCAATGAACCCGGGTTGATAAGAACATATCAAGAGGTTACACCACTTGATACATTGATCGTTTCTACTCTCGATCAAAGAGAATTTGGAAAATTCATTACGACTAAAACGACCTCGAAAGGAGCGCCCAAAATTTGCTTTACTCAAATTGAATTCAATATTCCAGAGTTCAAGGAAAATAATAAAAATCTTGAGATATTTCATATCGAGCTGCCTGGCGTTAATCCATACAGAATGTACGACTGTATTTCCGAGTTAGAACGACATCCTGAAAAAACCAATAAAACTGTTGGATTGGGAAGTTTGTTGAGGGATATTTCATACAAATTTTTACGTCACGGATTTTGGTTCGCCGATAAAGACACACTAAAATTCTTTCCGATGCCTTCTGTTGCAGAGTTAGAAGATAAGTATTTCTATTGGTGGAAGTTTGTTCGATAAAAGAATTACGAATTCGGTTGGTTAATTTCTGAACCAGGATAGAATATTTTAAATTTCAGTGCAAAGTTGGATTGGAAATAATATCTTAGCTCACTTAATGAATTCAATTGTAAGCGGGTATTTATAGCTCTTTCCCGAAACAACTTTGAACGTATTGACAATAGTGATTATTGTGATGTACCAGCCTAAGATCAACAGCAGAGCAATTCCAATCAAAACGAAGACCAAAATTGAAGCTGCAAAAAGATAAATAACCATACTTATTTGAAAATTGATTACGTCTTTTCCCTGCCTATCAATTTCCGGATCCTCATCCTTTTTCCATGCCCAGATAACTAGCGGAATAACAACTATACAGAAGAAATTACTGAGATGAAGAGTTATTAACCAGAATTTGGAATCATCACTATCCTCGGCAGTATATTCAAATTCCAATTCTTCTGCTAATAATTTTATCGTTGCTGAGTTGGGAGTTATTGAACCATCTTCAACTTTTTGAACAGTTGAAATATTTAGCCCGCAGCGGAGCGCAAGTTCTTCTTGCGTTAGACCCTTTTGCTTTCGAAGTTCTACTATTTTACTACCTAGTTCTGGCTGTTTCATTTTATCCTCAAATAAAATTACTTATAATTGATAGTTTAGTATAAAAGTTAGACACCCAACTTCTTTTAGAAGTTGGGTGTCTAAGGAAATTTTATCTTTCAGTTAAAATCAATTTAACTTCTTTCTTTTCACCACTGCGATCAATTACTAATGTAATTATATCACCCGGTTGATGCTCCTTCAAATAATTAGAATAATCCTTTAGATTTTTAACAGGTTTGCCGTTAAATTCCGTTATCACATCACCTTTGAGCAGACCTGCTTCTGCTGCGGGTGAACCGTCAGACACACCGCCAATTTTTACACCTTTACCTGAATATGCAAAATCAGGCATTGTTCCTGTGCTGGCTTTTCGTCCGCCGGTCTTTTTAACTTTCTGCGGTTTGCCATTACCGGACTTGACCGTACCGGTAAATGCCATCGGCTCTTCACGATCTGCCAGATATTCTAAAACTTCACGTGTAACCGTTGCTACTTTAACTAAACCATCGGCATCAATTTTATCGGCATCATCTTCCGGCACATGATAGTCTGAATCAATTCCCGTATAGAACAATTGAATTCCAGGGACACCTTTTTCGATAAACGCCATTTGATCGCTGGCATCCAGGTCTTGAGTGATCAACTCTGATGCGATACCGGTAGTGAAATCCGTACCCATAAAAATGAATTTCCATTCGCGGGCGGTATTGCTGTTCAAAACCATTAATTTTCTTCCGAATAATCTACC
>JAADIB010000407.1 GCA_013151565.1 Chlorobiota bacterium | reverse complement strand
CCCGTAGGCTTAAACTCTGTAAATATCGGCGGCTTATGCACCATTCGTTCTTTTTGTGGTCTAGGCATATAATCTCCAGAATTTCATACAACAAATATAATGAACATATGTGCATAATGCAATTAGATTGATCAAATATTTTTAAGCAGGTACTTACAAAAAATATTGATTCAGTTAAAACAACTTTGAGGGGAAGTTAATAATTCTAAATCTATCTTAATAAGAAATGGTAATCTTGAACCGATTTTGAGAGCCATTAATGCTAAACCTATATAATTTACTGTTTAACAAAAACACCTAAACAAAATTTCAAATATAATCTTGTAGTTTTAGCAAATGCAACTATTTCTTTTAAGCCATTTTTCTTAATATTAGTCCCAAACCTATAGCCATATTCTTTTACTCTAATCAATTCAAAAAGGATCAAAAAATACCCTGGCACCCAGAAAAGTTTTATCTTAAGTGGTAGTGTGTTAAGTACTTTTTTTTCTCTTTCTAGTAAACTCAAGATAAATGGGAATTTATATTTTAACCAAATTCTTTTTTTTTCATCAGAAATTAAGTCATTAGTATTTAAATTAAATTTTTCTATATCTTCTCTGCTAATATTTATAAATCCAGCACTTGCATCTTCAACAAAGTCTCTTATTAATAATACATGCCAAAAAAAAGCACCATTGAAAATTGGTTCCGATTCAAAATCATATTGAGGCAATAGAAAGTGATTAACCATTTTACAAAATGATTCCGATTGTAATGTGATTATTTTTTTTAATTCTTTTTCAGTAAAAATCCCACCATTCTCAATTCTATCAACATCATTAAGCAATCCTTGTAAAGTATTGTCCACTTCATTTATTATTATTTTTCTTTTATTTTCTAAAGCAAATTCTATTAGATAATATAGATCGAATTCTTCAACAAAATTAATTGTAAAATTTTCCCGATTAATAATTTTCATCAATAGTAGTTTTTGCGATTTCACAAAATCTCTTTTCCTATTAGTTTCAATTTCTACATTATCAACAAAATCATCAACCCATCTTAGATACCGATGACAAAGACCGCCATAACTCCTACTGTTCGCTGAAACCATAACCCTGGTTAATAACCAAAGTTTCCATAGTCTTTTTCTTGTAAATTTATTAGCGGATTTTAATAGTTCGGTTTTAGTAGGAATTCTTATATTATTATTAACAGTCATTATTAGTTTTTAGGAAGCTTTTAGGAAAATATTTTTAAATAGTACTACACTAATTCGAAAACTTTGCCAAAAAGTATTTATTTCTTTATAAACATTTTTTTTATTACTGCTACCAAGATAAAAACCGTAAACTTTAAATCGAATTATTTTCGGGAGATAGTAGAAATCCACATAGAAATGTATTAGTCTGGTTTTTAATGGTGTTTGTTTTAGTTGTGTTGACACAATATAAAGATTATCTATAATATTTTTTATTTGTTGTTCTATCAATTTGTTTAGATTTTTATCTTGCTTTAAATTTTTAACGTCTAAATTAAATTTTTTAATATCTTCTCTCGGAATATTGATCAATCCCGCATCTATATCTTCTTCAAGATCACGAAACATAAACAACTTTGCATTAACATTAGAAATGCCTAAATTTTTATAATTATATTCATCGGGATTCAATTCATTGATAAAATAAAATAATATGGCGTTAATTGATTGTGATTGAATATTTACATAGTCGTCCAGTTTTGCTTTTGTAAAGATACCATCATTTTCGAGGCGATAGACATCCCAGCTAATCGTATCAACCATATTATAAACGCTTTCAACTAATATTTCCAAATCATTTTGCAATGCAAACTTTACAAAATAAAAAATAAAATATTCTTCTATCTGCTCTGGCTCTACCCATGAATCATTCCAATACGATTTAATTAATTGCTTTTGCCTATTTATAAAAATCTTTCTTTTGGTCAGAGTAATATTTCGATCATCCACAATATCATCAACCCACCTTAAATATCCATGGCAAAGATTCAGAAACTCTACGATACTCTTTGAAACAATGAAATCAAATAAAGTTGTTGCCTTTGGAGAAGTACTTTTAACAATATTCCTAGCGTCCTTGAATGCATCTTGAAGACTTAATTTATCCATAACTAATTGATTTCGTACTCAATTGGTCCGCAAATATCAAAAGTAATTATACGATTTGGTTTTGGTGAGTTAAGTGACAAATTTATTTTATCAAAATTTAGATCAATATCTCGAATTTTATGAATTTCTTCTTTCTCATTTTCTTGGTATGTTTTCTGCCCAATATAGTTTTTTATCATTAGCCAGTTCTTAAAAGCTATCAGGATCAAAGTAAGTATTCCTTCATCAGACCAAAACTCAGAAACCGACGGGATTTGAGAATACACAGTCACTGATTCATGCATCTTAATTGGTATCCATCCACCGCTCACATGTCCCTTTGTAAATCTTATTATGGAACTTATGTTTGGCATTCTGTTGAATTTATCTAAATTTTTTATTGCCCAATCTTCAGAATAATTGATCAAGATGTGATGATGAAAGGAATTACCATTATTAACACGAGAATGTGACTGCAGGAAGTCATAAAAATCATTAAATCCTATTTCTTTATATAACTCCAAATTTCCATAAAAGCTAATGTTCGAATTTTCAAGATGATGGAATTTTGAAATTATACTTTCTTGAGTCGCAGTTTTAATGGCATTTATCCGACCCGTGACCTGCAAATTTCTGAAAGTATGCACCATTGTAACAAGCTGCTTAAAACCCAATGATTTTAATATACTAGCAAATCGTATAAAAAAATCAAATCCACTTTTATATTGCTCAATCTCATTTTCACCAACACAACTGGATCTGTGACCATCTAGATAGAGATACGGTACAAACTTCTCCGAATATTTATTAATATCTTCTTCATTAATATTTAATGTATCTAAAAGTTTTTTAATGTTGGAGTTATTTGGATAATGCTGCGACATTCAGTTTTATTTTTCTTATAATTTATTGTTCTAATATAATAACATTCCAATAATTAATTCCAAGCGGGATACGTAATTTCCAACCTCTTGCTTTTAGTTCACGGGCTAATAATGAATTCATTATTCCATGACCGAATAATACCACATCACGCTCTTCCGCTTTGCTTATTAACTTTATTGCTGCTTCTTCTGCTCTTTTTTTCGATCTTTTATAATTTTCTTTTTTAATTCCCATCAGCCAAAAACCTCTTGAAATCGATCGCCATATAAAATAATTAGCTATAATCGGTATTCTAATAACTGGCAGTTCAGCCTCACGAAAAATTTTTTCTTTTTTAAAATTTGAATTCAACAACACGTGTTGAGCTGTTTCAACTGCTCTGGGTAAATCACTAGAAAAAAACAAGGCGTTATTACCAACTATCTTTTTCACTTTATTAGAATTATACTTATCAGCAACAATTCCGCATCGGTTATATTCTCTGAGCAATTTAACATAACCGTTTATATTCGTCCATCTATTTAATTTAATGTCCGGCTTACCATGTCTTATAAGAAATATTTTCATCGGGATCGCTAAAAAAACATTATTGAATAGATAATATTTAGATATTTTTTAAATATTATTTAAAATATAATAAATTATAAACGGATATTTAGGGCAGTAATTCTACTCCTCGCAATCGTCTAAATTAAGAAAATCCATTAGGCTTCTATGAACATCATCCGTAATTTTCACTTGATAGGTTTTGTAAGATTGAATAGTAATTTTAATCGATTGGTAATACTTCTGGCATTTATCACAATGCTCCAGATGGTTTTTGATCTCGGTACACTTTGGTGAATCGAGATCCTCACCCAGGTTATCACAAATGTGATTCATTACATCTTTGCATGTAGGTTCGTGACTATGTGCCATAGCTAAAAGTATTATTTAGTTCATTCCTTAAAAAAGCTCGTGCTCTGTGCAATCTTGATTTTACCGCCGGAACAGATAAGTTGATCGCTTTTCCTGTTTCTTCCGTTGAAAAACCTTGAATATCCCGCAGCATAAAAACAATCCTATAATCAGGCGGAAGTTTATTAATTGCTTCATTCAAAATGTCTTTCAACTCATCATTCTCCGCAATCCTTTGCGGAGAGATGTTCCAGTCAGTAATGTTCTTTTCATCTATTAAAGAATCTTCATCATCAATTGATGCGTGAAGATGCTTCTTGTTTGAGCGAGCCATCATCAAACAATGATTTGAAACAACAGTATAAAGCCAAGTTGATAATTTGGATTTACCGCTGAACTGTTTTATCGACTTAACCATACTGAGGAAAGTTTCCTGCATTGTATGTTCAGCTCTTTCTTTATCGCGGCAGATCTTAAAAGCAAAATTGTAAACAGTCTGTTCATACTGCTTTACTAACTTTGCCAATGCATTTCTATCGCCTTCTTGAGCTTTTTTTATTAACTCTTTTTCTTCCATTTAATTTGATGTAATGAAATAAAAAAAGATTCAATCAACTTGGTTAGATAAGGAGAATTGAATCGAACTAAGTAATTTAATTTTTAGATGCTTAATTTACGATTATTAAACTAATATTTCCATTTTAGGATAATGTTCGTAAACCTATCCAATTAGTATAGCAGATTTAATTATTTAGATAAAAACAAAATCAACAATTCGTAATGGTAGCCAAAAAGAATAACCAGTTATGTGTGATATGATCTGTAACTTTTTAATTAAAGATTATTAAAACTTCATATTGTTTTTTCATTAGTCATTCATTAACGTGTCAATAGCAACTAATTTTGTTTGCATAATTATTAGTAGATATTAACTTCCTCAAAATTTATAGAACATTCCTATACCTACAGCGGGTAAAACTGGAAATGACTGCGGTCCTCCTTGGCAGCAAGTTTCTTCGGTTGATTCACGATAATTTTCTTTACGATTATATTTAATCTCAAAATTTGCACCTAAATCCACATATAATCCAATTTTTTTTGAAATATTAAATTCTCTTCCAAATCGACTGTTTAAATAAAAGTGGTCTTCAATTAGATAATATTTTTCTTCTTTAATTGATTCACGATGCAAATAAGTTAACCCAAACCTAATATACCATGGTTTCCTACTTGATAGGTTGGAATAATCTCCGAAATGATAGTATACGTCACCTAAAATTGACAAAGTTTGATCGTCACTCCAAGGAAGTGTTCCAATACTGAACCCTATCTGTGTTTGCTCTATCTGATAACGAACTGCAACATTTGCTAATTCATACATACCAAATCCAATTGAAAGATCAATTTTTTCTTGCCCAAGAACATTGCTTGAGAAACAAAATAATAATACAAGACTTATACAACTGATAAAAAATATTTTTGACTTCATATTTAATTAACCCAAAACATTTCAAATATAAGACATAATGATTGAGGAATAAGTACTACTAAGGTAGAAAAATTATTTTAAATAATTATAAAAAACATGAATACTCATATCAAATTGATTATTTTATAATTATTATTCATTTGATATAAGAGCTAAGTGGAATTATCTATCGTCATACCGGCATATAACGAGAGCAAGAAAATAAAGAAAGATATTTTTACTGCGGATAAGTTCATCCGAGAGAATTTTAACAGCGGACAAATTATCATTGTGGATGACGGAAGCAAAGATGGAACATCCGATATTGCAAACTCCTATCGCGATAAAATAAAAACCGAATTTGATGTAATTAAATTAGATAAAAATGTCGGTAAAGGCGCTGCAATTAAAGAAGGAATAATAACTTCAAAAGGAAATATTATACTTTATGCCGATGCAGGACTGACAGTTCCTTTTACCGATGCACTAAAAGGGATTAAGTTAATCAAAGAAGGTAAATGTGACATTGCTAATGGCTCACGTAAATTGAAAGATTCAACAATTGTTAAGAAACAGGATATTGACAGAAGAATTATTTCTTTCTTTTTCGGTTTAGCTTCAAAGTTGTTGCTACACATTCCCCAAAATATGACCGATACTCAATGCGGATTTAAAATATATAAAGGCGAGATCGCTAAAGAATTGTTTTCCCAACTTAGAATTAACGGTTTTCTTTTTGAAATAGAAATAATTCTGCTAGCTTTGAAAAAAGATTACAAAGTTCTCGAGTTTCCGGTTACATGGAGCTGCGATAGAGACAGCAGGCTAAGTGTAAAAAAGAGTTCGAAAAATATTATTGTTGAGTTTAAGGAAATATATAAAGCGTTTAATAAAGATCGCTAGGTATATTCTTGATTTTCCTAACTTCAGACATAAAATAAGCTAAGTTATTATAATATAATGAATTAGTTTTCAGCTAAGGCACTACAGTTTTGATTAAGTAATATTTTAACTAGCACCTATTTGATTTCGAATGGCACTGAGTCTATTTTTTCCCCAACAGTCTGATAGATTTTCTTTAGCTCGGTTGTAGTTTTTGAAGGTAAGCAATATTTCTTGTTAGTCGTTATATCTGTTAAGATGCTGCACTGACTATGTAATAATCCATTCTTTATTTTCTCCGGTGAAAGTTTCTATGTATTGTGTTTTCACCCTATATTCTAACTGTCTTAAGCATACTAACGCCATAAAACTTATTGCTATATGATCTCTTATTCTTTTCGGTAAATGATTCGAAGTATAACGTTGTACAGTCATAGAATTCTACAGAGCCGTTTCGAACTGACTGAACAATCTTGAACAGCTTTTTTAGGACTATTCGACGATTATTTATTTCTAATAAACATATAACAAATAAAATCTCTTTTTTCTCTCGTTTCTCCTCTTTTTATTTTCTCCCTTTTCACTTTTGTCTGATGTCGGAAGGACAGCGGACAAGTTCGAGTGATGATTTTCACTTTTGCCGTTTGACCTCTGATTTTTGACCTCTGCCCTCTTGATACTAGTTTTTACTTTTGATTTCTGCCTTCTTACTTCTGATTTTCACGTTTGACTTTGCCGTTTGCCTTCTTACTTCTCCCACTGGTTGACAGATTCTGATTTCCGATTTTCATTTGTGGTTAAGTAAGATTACTCTGGTTCAATAATCCCGCCTTCCAAGCATACCTTCAATTAGCATCAAGTTATCAAATTACTTATTTTTACACCTATGAAAAATCCAAGTATGAAATTTTTATTTCTGATTATTATTTCCTTATTCTCACTTAACCTTTCTCCTCTGTATTCACAAGTAGTAAACCAACCATTACATAGTGATGTTTATCAATTCCTATCCCGTATCAGCCAGCGCGGTATAATAGAGTATCACGATGAGATACGCCCTCTTCCTCGAAAGTATATCGCTGCTAAATTAATAGAGATATCTGAAAAACGAAACCAAATAACTCCACTAGAAAAAAAAGAATTAGCGTTTTATGTGGAAGATTTTGGTAGGGAAATAAGTAAACTTGATACTAGATACCGGAAATTGGATACTGGAAATAATGGACAAGCGTCTAAAATCCAAAATCAAGCAGCTAGCATTCCGAATCATGTTTTTACTTTTGCTGGGAAAGATCCTTACGGACGTATACGTCTTTTCAGTTATGAGGATAGTTTATTTGCAGTTAATCTTAGTCCAATACTTGGTTACTCGTTCGGTCAGAATGATGGAGAAAAACAGACTCATTTATGGAATGGGTTTTCTGTCTATGGTTATTTGACTGACTATATTGGCTTCAGTTTCGATTTTAGAGATAACTCGGAAGTGGGAAACAACGTAGATAAGAAAAAAATAAATACACCTATTACCGGGATCACTCCATCCAAACGAAGCATTAATAGTGTTGAATATAGTGAATTCCGTGCAATGGTTGGAACTGATTGGAGCTGGGGTTCTTTCTCCATAGGGAAAGATTTTATCAATTGGGGTTACGGCGGTAACGGGCTTCTTACTCTTTCCTCTAAAGCTCCATCTTTTCCTTACTTCAGATTCGATCTCTATCCTACTGATTGGATAAGTTTTAATTATTTCCATGCATGGCTGGAATCTGATGTAATTGACTCGGCGGCAATATATTCAACTTATAGAGATAATCAGTATCGAATACGATATCGAAACAAATATTTAGCTTCGCATACTTTAACATTTTACCCTTTACATGGCTTATCTTTTTCCCTTGGCGAATCTATTGTTTACAGCGATAAGTTGGAGTTCTTATATCTCTTCCCTTTCAGTTTCTTCAGAGCTGCAGATCATTACTTGAGCGATAACAACAACAATGCAGGCGCTAATTCTCAATTCTTCTTTAACTTAAGTTCAAGAGGTCATATCCCAAATACTCATCTCTTTGCAACGCTCTTTATTGACGAGATCGCTTTGTCAGATATTGGTGACCCCGAGCGCGAAAGAAATCAGCTTGGAGTTACAATTGGAGGCTCAGTAACTGATCTTCCGATCAACAATTTGACTTTATCAATTAACTACACACGCATTAACCCCTTTGTTTATAGGCACTATATTCCTACCCAGACTTACGAAAGCAGAGGTTATGTTATGGGTCATTGGATGCAGCACAACGCTGATCAGATATATGCTTCTATCAATTACAGAATCCTACGAGGACTGCAAATTAAAGTATGGGGAGAATATATTCGCAAAGGTGAAGATGGTTCCGTTGATGATCAATATACTCGTCCGTCTAAACCATTTCTATTCGGCTTGAGAACAAACTATACAAACTGGGGCTTTAATGCAAAATATGAAATCATTCATGAAGCATTTATTTCATTAACTTATAATTCTTATTTTACCTCAGAAGAACAGTCCAACGATATATTGACAGATAAGCGCCAAAACGAATTCTTTATGTCGCTTAACTACGGGTTTTAATCATACAACGCACCATAACTATAATGTAGATTAATGAGTCTAAATTGTAAGTCAATATATCAATTTACAAAAACAAATCCCTCATGATTTTAGTCATCCTTTTTCAAACTAGATTATAAAATTCTAATCTTGAATATCTATCAAAACTTTTGTGTTATGGAAATTTTATTTACGAGCATTATGATACCAGAGACAAGCCTCAATCATCTAATTGTATGAAATAAAATTACTTTCAATCTTTAACGCAAGCAAACATCTATAAATCAAATTTCTTATTTTTATATTTATGAAAACCGTTAACTCCAAGGCTATAATACTTGCTCTCCTTTTGATATTACTATTTGCTTCACCTATTTTTTCCCAAGTGAACTATGAACCGCTTAATAAAAGTATTTACGGTTATCTGGATAGACTTTCAATCCAAGGATACTTCCAGATCGACTCTGAAATTAAACCATTCTCCAGAATTTATATAGCTAAAAAATTAAAGATCGTTATAGAAGACAAGAATGATAAACTCACTCCGCTTGAGAATCAAGAGCTGATCTTTTATACAGAGGAGTATGCGCGAGAATTGAAAAGGATAAACGTGAATGTAGATTCTATCCTTGTTGATAAAAATGGCAAATTCAATCTTTGGGGTGTGGTTGGTTTTAATGAGTACGGACGATTTCATCTTGTAGATTATGATGATTCTCTTTTTACCTTTACGCTTGATCCAATTCTGGGATATAAATACGGCAACGGAAAACTTACTAGTGAAACTCATTTATGGAATGGTCTTTCATTTTACGGAAGGATAAGCGATTGGGTTGGTTTTGATCTTAACTTTAGAGACAATACCGAGACCGGCGATAATATTGATTACACAAGAGGTTTTTCTCCGTTAACCGGTTTTACATTTAGAGTCAAAAAAGAAAGAGGTTTTGAATTTGACGAGGTAAATGCTAATCTTACTTTCTCAAACTCATGGGGAAGTTTTACCATTGGAAAAGACTACGTTTACTATGGCGAAGGTAAACAGGGCAAGCTGATACTTGGGAATAAAGCTCCTTCTTTCCCGCAACTAAAGATAGAAGTTTATCCAACTGATTGGTTTAAGTTTTCCTATGTCCATGGATGGCTTAATTCACAAGTAATTGACTCATCAACTATTCGATACAACGAAAGCGGATGGGAAAGTTTTCAGCATGTACCGAAGTATTATGTAGCCCATGAGTTTTCTTTTACTCCATGGAAAGTTTTTAACTTCACAATCGGGGAATCCATTGTTTACAGCGATGCTTTCCAGCCAATCTATTTGATCCCGGTTATGTTTTTTAGGTTAGCCGATCACTATTTTACCCATCCTGACAATGTTGCAGGCAATGCACAGTTATTCGGATCATTCTGGTATAATATTCCAAAGATAAAAACTAAATTTTATGGCACACTGTTCATAGATGAGTTTTCCATACAAAACTCAGATGGACCTAGAGCAGTTGGCTATACGATCGGCGCTGATATAATAAATCCCATCATCCCCGAATCAGAATTGGTTGTTGAGTATACCAAGATCGATCCTTATGTATACTTCCATCATGACGATGCACAGACCTATACAAATTATGATTACCAGCTTGGTCATTGGATAGGAAGCAATTCAGATCAGGTTTATCTTGCTTTTACCAAGCACATTATTAGAGGACTAAGAGTCAAAGGTTGGTTTACCTATATTCGTCGCGGTTCAAGAGAAGATCCGACCGAACCTCGTTATCAGGATAAAAACTATTTCTTATGGGGAGCAAGAAGTAATTATACTTCATGGGGAATTACCGCCCGATATGAGATTATCCATGATGTTTTTGCTTCTGCCGTTTATCGTTCTCGCCAAACTTCAGAGCAGCGATCAGAAGGTGGAGAGTTTACTGACACTAATGGTTCTGAGTTTGCTTTTACTCTTAATTATGGGTTTTGACCAACACTGATCTTATAAATTTACAACTGAGGCGACACAAGACTTCCCTAAAACCAACCCACTAGCTGTGAGCAGCTAATTGTACTTTTCATCTTGATAAACTTGCCTTCCGGTATGCTTCTAATATCAGCACAACTTAATAAGGTAATGTTTTGTAGTAAAAAATTTTATTACTCTCCGTCAGCCATAGATGGTAAACTTTGAAATTAGAAAGCTAGACTGTAGTCCTGCTTTGCAGTGTTTTTGAGCTTCTTCCTTTTTAAATAAAGAAATATCTTGGATGAACTATTCACACTCTACATCACACTGATCTCATTTAAACTTCAGCATACTGCTTTTAACTGTCAATGAATCAATTACTTCTCCATCAAGATTGATTGTTTTGTAAACCACATTTGGATCATCATCAGAAGTATTAATATCTAACAAACCGAAAGAACATTTTTCGTTATAACCAAATAGTGCATCCGGCATTAATTTATGCGTATGGATATTGGTCAATCTTGAACTCATGAATTCATAAAAATCGTAACTGTTTTTTCTATCGATCTTCCACGCATCAGAACGATGTCTATCAGCCGATATAAGAATAACCCCTTCAATTTTATTTTGTTCAATAAACTCAAAAATTTCCTCACGCTCTTTTTCGAATCCCGCCCAAGTATCTTTACTTCCCGGTTTTGCTTTTAACGACCAAGGAACAGAAGAAACAATGAACTTGAATTTACCTTTTGACTTTAAAAGAGATTGCTTCAACCATTCTTTCTGCACAGTACCTAGCATCGTTCTTTTTTCCTTAAAAGGATTGGTTCTGTAAAATCTGCAGTCAAGCATAATAAAATCAATATCACCAATAGTAAAATTATAATAGCATGCCGGATT
>JAADIB010000317.1:1914-4216 GCA_013151565.1 Chlorobiota bacterium | reverse complement strand
TACGTCTCCGCAACCGTTTTTTTGAATTGATTGAATTCTTCTTTCAGCGGTGACAGAATGTTGTCAATATTTTCTTTATTTGTTTCGGTGAATTTTTTGCTTTTTTCTTCAAGTATCTCATTCGAAAGATTTTTGAATTCATTCTTCAGTTCTTCTTTCGATTCTTCCAGTAATTTTAGTTTTTCATCGGTAGATTTTCTTTCCTGTTCAATTGCTGTTTCTAACTCGGCAATCCTTTTTACTAATTCTGTATTTTCGTTTTTCTTTGCATCCAATTCATCATTTAGCTTGGATATCTGTGACTCCATTTCACTAATTCTTGTTACCCTTTCCTCAAGCTGCGATTTCTCTTTTTCCAAGCTTAAAACTTTTTCGTTATTTTCATTTTCTATCTTTTCTTTTTCCAATTCAACTTTACTTTTCATAATCATCTTAGTAAAAAAGAAAGAAATTACCAGCCCGATAATTATACCTATGACACCACACCAACAATTAAACTAATTTCCATTATTATTTATTCCCTGCAGGTTTTTGTTATACTTAAATCACTTTAGTTAAAAATACAAAATTCACAAATCAAATAACATCGAACGAATTATTATATTTTGTTAACTTTTACTTAAAATATTATTACCGTATTTTTAAGAAATTTAACTATCGTAAAAAAATATTTTAATTATTCTGTGTTTTTCAATTTCGTTTTTTTTTGATCTGTGCAAATCTGTTATATTCGTTTAATCTGCGTGCTATTTATTATTCACTCACCGATTCCCTACTGCCATTCACCGATTTACTCTTTATCTGTTATTATTTATTACATATTTTTATTGTGTAATTCTTTGGAGGAAATATGAACGACGCTCGAGTAGCCCCTAAATACATGATCGGCTTAATTATAATTATGATAGGTGCGCTATTATTATTAAGAAATCTGGATATTATTAACTTTATAATACCAGAGATCATTTTCAGTTGGCAGGGAATACTGATAATCATCGGAGCAATTTTCATTTTAAGCGCTCAAAATAAATCAACCGGTTTGGTACTTATCATCGTTGGAGTACTTGGACTAATACCGGAATATTGGTCAATCGCATTAATTCTGTTAGGAATATACATCATTTTTAAAAAAAGCAGTTTCGGCAGAAGTTACAGCAATGTATTGGATAATAAGTTAAATGAACTCTCCATTTTCGGCGGCGGTAATAGATATTTCCACTCGGATAATTTTAACGGTGGAAATGTTACAACAATTTTCGGCGGCTCTATAATTAATCTATCAGACTGTAAACTTGCTGAAGGAGAAAACGTTATTGATCTTCTTTGTGTCTTCGGCGGTTCATCATTTAAAATTCCAAGTGATTGGAAAGTTCGAATTGAAACCACTTCAATCATCGGCGGATTTTCTGATAAACGATCTGCTCCATTAGAACCATATTCAGAAGAGGATAAAGTTTTGATCATCAAAGGATTGATTTTATTCGGCGGCGGTGAAATTAAAAATATTTAATCTAATTGTGAGGTAAATAATTATGCAAAACAATAATACAAAAATACTAATTGGTGTTTTACTTATAATAGTTGGATTTTTCTCCCTAGCGGGAAATTTTCTTCCACTTCAATTTCATTTTACACATTATCTTTTTTCATTTCCAGGACTAATGATGCTCGCCGGATTATTCATCCTTATAAATCATAAGGATAATTTCCTTGGTGTTATTTTAGTCGCGGTAGGCGGATATTGGTTTTTAACTCGCTATTCAGATTTTCCCGTTAGATTTTGGCTTTCAGAATATTGGCCGGCGTTACTGATAGTTTTAGGAATATACATTATTCTTAAGAGGGACGGACATAACCATTTTCATAAAGAGGTTAGCGATCCTAAACTCGAAATGGATTATATTGATGAAGTGGCAATTTTAGGCGGAGGCAAAAAGATCTTACACTCTAATGAGTTCAAGGGAGGAAAGATCACAACCATTTTGGGTGGAATTGATGTTGATCTTCACGATTGTTCTCTTGCTGAAGGAACATATTATTTGGATTTAACGGTTATGTTTGGAGGAGTTGATATCTTTATTCCAAAAGATTGGAAAGTTATTGTAAATGTGACATCAATTTTCGGCGGTTTTGATGATAAGCGAATTATTGCTCCCAATCAAATTCAGGAAAGCAACAAAGTCTTGATTATTCGCGGATTTGTCCTATTCGGCGGCGGTGATTTGAAAACTTATTGAGATTCCAGCTAAAAACATACGTAAATGACATTAGTAGCTTGAATATTGTAAACATATGAAACGAG
>JAADIB010000317.1:0-1873 GCA_013151565.1 Chlorobiota bacterium | reverse complement strand
CCTTCGAGGTTTTGCGGCTAAATCAATTTAATGTAGCTCATTTAATTTGTTGATTTCGCTAACTTATTTTATTTAAAAACCTCGAAGGTTTAGTTAAACAAAAATTATAAACAGATGAAAAATCCATTTGTAAATAACAGAAAAATTTTAGCATCGTTTGCATCAGTGCTGATAATTCTGGCTCTTGTTAATTATTTGGTTTTGCATTTTTTTAGCGGAATCGAATTTAAGTATGCGTTGACAGATTCGCTAGTTTCAGCATTTCTTATTTTCGTTTTTGCTACCAGTTTGTGGTATCCGGCAAACTATATGTCAATCGAAAACCATTCGATAACAAATTTGATTGTAAATCATCTGATAGCCTCGGCAATTGCCTCACTTCTTTGGATATATTCTGTTTACTTTATCATTACCAGCATCTTTATTGACTATCAGACGTTTATTGAATCAACATTGATCTTCCGATTTGTTATCGGACTTTTACTTTTTATAATGATAATCATTTTGGATTATGTAATAATTTACTACGACAATTTTAAAACGAACCTTACCAAAGAAGCTGAACTTTCAGCACTGGTTAAAGAAGCTGAATTAAAATCTCTGAAGTATCAGATAAATCCTCATTTTATTTTCAATAGTTTGAATTCAATCTCATCACTTACTACTTCCAATCCGGAGAAAGCAAGGGAGATGTCGATCAATCTCTCAAACTTCTTGAGAAAAACGCTGGCTGATAATGAAAATCATAAAATTAAATTGAAGGAAGAAATTGATAACATTAAATTATATCTTGAAATTGAGAAGGTGAGATTTGGAGAAAGATTGGAATTTATAATCAACGTTGATGACAATTGTAAAAATTATGAGATCCCGAATATGATCCTTCAGCCGATTGTTGAAAATGCGATTAAACACGGAGTTTATGAGAGCATTGAGAAAGTAACGATAAATTTTAACTGTAAATTGGAAGCAGAGTTTATCTCGATGACTATTACAAACAATTTTGATCCGACTGCAGTTTCTGAAATTGGTGAGGGAATTGGTTTACAGAATATACGCGACCGTTTAAAATTAATTTACGGCAGAATGGATTTGATCTCAATCAGTAAGGATGCCGATATATTTAAAGTTGCACTTAAAATTCCGGTTAATGAGATGGTTGATTGATGAGCAAAAAATTGAAAGTCGTAATTATAGATGATGAAAAATTGGCAAGGGATCTGATCAGAAGTTTTCTGGTAAATCATGAAAATATGGAAACGGTTGCCGAATGCGAAAACGGTTTTGAAGGAATTAAATCTATAACCGAGCACAAACCTGACCTAATATTTTTGGATATTCAAATGCCGAAACTCAACGGATTTGAAATGCTTGAATTGATTGATGAAGATTTGAATATTATCTTCTCAACCGCTTACGATCAATATGCGCTTAAAGCTTTTGAGGTTAATGCCGTTGATTATTTGCTGAAGCCATTTTCCCGAGAAAGATTTGATGAAGCAGTAAAACGTGTAATTGAGAGAATAGAAAAAGCTGAACCCGCATCGACAAACCCAAAAGAACTTGCAAATAATTTTGTCGCTAAGGATGAAATCCTCAAGAGAATTGTCGTAAAGAAAAATCAAAAGATTGAGATCATCCCGGTCGACCAGATACTTTATCTTGAAGCACAGGATGATTATGTGAAAATTGTAACAAAAGATGGTTCTTCATTGAAACAAAACAGAATGAAATTTTTCGAGGAACATTTTCCGGATTCTTTTGTGCGAATCCACCGTTCCTATCTGGTCAATCTTAATTTCGTAAAACAAATCGATTTGATCGCGAAAGATTCCCATGCGGTATTACTGAAAGATGGGAAACAACTCCCCGT
>JAADIB010000239.1:1896-4441 GCA_013151565.1 Chlorobiota bacterium | reverse complement strand
TGCCGCGCGTTTTTCAGTCATGTGTAAAGCCTTTTTCTTATTTCTCATATATACCAGGAATTTCTTTATAATTATTAATAATAGAAACCTTTGAAAAAATGCTTGTATTGACGAATTAAAATTCGACGAAAAAATCTTGGACAAAATCAATTCAATGAACTCAATTCATGGCCTGAAATCACCAAATTTCCATCACCTTCCTTTTCTTTTCATCGCCAAAAGGACTTCAAATACTTGTGCAAATCCCTTAATTATTTCCTCAAAAGGGCTTTTCAAAGAAATGGGCGTACTTCACCCTTATTTACACGGGTATCAATGCCAAGCCTCGCCTCACGTTGTAGATCATACAAAGAAATGTGAAATGAACCTCATTGCGAGCCCTGGTTACATATCTAACCCGGTGAAACCCATAGTAGTTTTTGAAATGAGCAAATACGCATTCTACCACGCCTCTAACTCGACTCTTTTGTTTATTCCGCTTCTTTTGACGATTCGACAACCTTCGGTTCCGATAGGCCTTGTCCAATATGCCACAATACACGCCCTGGCGTCGAAGCTGTCGTTTCCTCCAGCGGTCTGCATAAGCCTTATCCGCAAACACCGAAGCTTCGTCCCCACAAAGCAGTTTCTCAAACTCCTGGGAATCATGAACACTGGCCGACGTAAAACGGCCCTTACGAATAATCCCCGAACCTTCATCAACCCCAATGTGAGCTTTATACCCATAGTAGCTGCGATTGCCACGCTTAAGAAAATCTGCATCCCTATCCTGCTGCGGAGAGGGGCTTTCCTCATTTCCCTCATCATCCCCTCTATCGGGTGTTTTCTTGCGGGGACGCCGCGCCGCCTGGATAATACTGGCGTCTATGAGGGTACCTCTGCGCAGGATGAGACCTTTTTCTTCCAGCATGTTCAGAATAAGATCAAAAAGCTTCTCCAAAACGCCCGACTTCGCCAGTCGTTCTCGAAATCGCCAGATGGTCGTAAAATCCGGTATCTCCTCCTCAAAACTAATCCCCAAAAACCGTTGAAAAGAAAGACGATCGATCAATGCATCTTCCAGTTGCGGGTCGCTCAAATTATAAAGATATTGAAGACAAACATTTCAAAGAATAAATGATTGGCACCGTGGGACGCCCCCGACGAGAGGGCCTGTACAAAGGTTCTATTTCTTTCTCCAACTGTTTCCAGTCCACAAACGCATCAATTTGTTTAAGAAGCTGTTCACTGCGACTTCTTTTCGTTCGGCTGTTAAAAGCGCTGTCGAGAAGCGATCGTTAAGATTTCGGTTTGCCAAACATCGGTTTATTCCCCTATCTTGTTGTTTTGTTTAATTATAAGGGGATTTTAATCTTTAATCGATTAAATGAAAGGTTTCTAACAAATAAAACTTCCTAACTTAATGGAAAGGAAACTATGTGATGAAAAAAATTTTGATAATTTCTCTGCTTGTTCATTTACACTTATTTAGTCAAAACTTATACTGGCAAAAGTATGAAAACAACCCTATTCTGGAAACGAGTAATTCAAATTGGGAAAATTATTTCACCGCGATTTACTGTTTAAAAGATGGTACCGGGTATAAGCTGTATTATACAGCCATGGTGCCCAATCAAAAAGAGGTTGCTTTGGCAACTTCGTCGGATGGATTTACGTGGACAAAACATTCTAATAATCCAGTGCTTCGACGTGGTGAGCAAAGCTGGTCTTCTTTTCGTTTGGTTATTGGATCCGTATTAAAAGTAGGAAAAACATATTACGCGTTTTATTATGGGGATAATGAAAACTTGTATGCCAAGGGCTCATTAGGAGTGGCCACTTCCTCTGATGGGGTGAACTGGACCCAGTATGATGGTAACCCTATTATCCATTATACAGACATCTCACCTGGAGATCAAGGTCTCGGGCTCCCAAAGGTTGTTTATAAAAACGGGCAGTTTCACATGTATTTTATACAAAAGGGACATAATCGCTGGATTTATGCAACTTCTTCAGATGGTTTTAATTGGGACATTTATGAAAATAATAACATTAATTTACCAAATGGAATCAACGTTATCCGTTATGATGGTACTCTATATTACGCGATCCGACAAATTGCCAATAATGATAGTGCCGAAATTTGGCTTTCTGAAGATGGGATGAAGTGGGAAGTCCAACCTCCATCGGCATTGCTCCCTTATCAAAGCTGGCAAACAACTGACCGAGGTACCAAGCAGGGGTATTTTAGTCTTTTGGTTGAAAATGAAAGTAAGCGGTTACTTTTGTTTTTTAATTCTGCTTTGGGGATTTGGGGATATAAAAAAATGGGGATGGCAGTTGCCGAAAATATTTATATTCAAAATGGACTCACTGCGCCTTCAAATTTAATCGCATTGGCAGAAGATAAAGCAGTGAAATTAAACTGGCAAGATAATTCAGCAGATGAAGATGGTTTTATTATAGAAAGAAAAAAGGGGCAAAATGGGACGTGGCAGGAAATACATAGGACCGATCCCAACATTGTTAAATACAAAGATTTTAGTATTGAACAGGAATACATTTA
>JAADIB010000239.1:0-1883 GCA_013151565.1 Chlorobiota bacterium | reverse complement strand
AGAGCTTTTAGAAATAATTTGACATCAGACTATTCAAATGAATATTATGCAATAACAATGCATGCCCCTTCGAATTTGAATGCCCGTCCTGTCAACCAGAATCAAATTTATTTATCCTGGGAAGATCAGACGAACAATGAAACCGGCTATTTTGTTGAACGTAAAGTTTCTGACAAATGGAAGGTTATTGATCGGCTACCTGCAAATAGTTATGAATATCTTGATGCGAATGTTACCAAAGGTATTGAGTATAGATACAGGGTCAGGGCTTATGCCAATAGCGGACAACCCGAGCCCCATTATTCGGGGTATTCGAAAGAAGCTAAATCAAAAATAGATGTGATGAATGAGCCCTATGGATTTCTGTTCCCTTTACAAGGTGAAGATCCATATACTGCAGAAATTACGGCAATTTTTGATCACGATGCCAGAAAAAATAGCGTAGTTGCGTTTACTGGTGAAAATGACCAGGATAATTTGTTTATTATAAATGGAAATTATAGATATAAAGATAGACTTGAATATGATGGTCATGATGGTATTGATTACCCTGTAGGTAGCGGTACAAATGTTTATGCCGTTGCGGCTGGTAAAGTTATCTATTTGGTTGACAATTGTGACGGTTGTACCAAAGGTTTTGGAAATTATATTAAAATTGATCATGAAAATGGATATGTTACTCTTTATGCCCATTTAAGTGAAGTTGAAAAAAGAATTGGTGATAGAGTTCAAAGAGGAGAAATTATTGCAAAGTCGGGAAGTACAGGGCAATCAACGGGGCCACATCTTCACTTTCAGGTTTACATAAATGGTATTGCTGTAGACCCCTATGGGTGGCAAGGAATTGGAGAAGATCCTTATAAAGAGGCACCTAATGAGTTTCTATGGGATGTGTATACGGATAAAACAGTCTGGAACTTTGACAAGACTTTCGAGAAGTGGAGAACCCGAGATGCTCAAAATCGCGGTGTTGTTCAAGAGGGGCCAGCGAAAGGTAAATGGAAAATTGATCCTGGTGAGGATCCGGGTATTGTCAGTCCCAGGTTGTTAAATATTCATTCTAACGATTATCCTAAAATACAAATCAGAATGTCCTTTTATGGGGGAGGCAATAGTTATCCTGGGAAACCCGTGATATATTTCAAACCATACGGTTACTCCAAATTTAAAGATGATTCATTTGTAGAATTTAATAAAGAAGTAATTCCTGATGGAAATTTATATATCTATGAAGCGGATATTCCTGAAAAGATTGGACAAATAAAAGAAATACGAATTGATCTTGTTGAAAAGGGGGATCCAGATTTTAAAGGTGACTATATTTATATAGATTATGTCCGTTTTATTCATCATAATAATTTGACAGTTATCAGTCATTCACCTGTAGATTTAAAATTGTACTCCCCAAATGGTTTGTTTGTACAAAAAGACACCACAAATATTTTTGATGCTTCTTATGAAGAGTTTGATATCGATGATGATCAGGAATTAGAAGATATTATATCAATAAATAATCCAGAGGAAGGCACATACTTTTTATCGGTAATACCGGATTCCACAGCAAAGCCAGAAGATGTGTTTGTGGTATTAAAAATTGAGAATGGAGATACATCTGTTGTTATTGATACAACAAGGATAAAAGACATCCCAGATTCACTTTATCAAATTCAATATCAAAAAATAACAAAAGTATTTGTACAGGATAATCAGAAAATTCCGTCTGATTTTGATCTTTATCAAAATTATCCCAATCCATTTAATGCGATAACATATATTCAATTCAAATTGTCAAAAACGTCCCATGTTAATCTGGAAATTTATGATATAATCGGAAGAAAAATTGAAACTGTTTTGAATAAAAAACTTTCTCCCGGTTATCATCA
>JAADIB010000089.1 GCA_013151565.1 Chlorobiota bacterium | reverse complement strand
AGTTAACTTATTGTTATTTAATGTCTTATCCATCTGTTTTTCTAATGACCGTCATTAGACATTGTTTGCTAATGAATTTTTTGGGTTTATAAGTCCCCATTGAAGTTTCTTTTTCCGATTCAGTAGGCGGTCCAATGGCAGGATCAGAGAGCTTAAAAATACCTGAATATCCTATGGAAAGGTGTATAAATCTTATATTTTTAGGTGCTTTCACTCTGATTTCCATTTCATAATCTTTTGTTGTAGTATATGGAGCATCCATATCATCATTGTAAAGTGCAACAGCAATCTGGTAACCTTGGTCGGTTATTTTCTTAAAATCTTTTAGGGTTAAAGTATCTTTTCCAGATACTAAAAATTTGCTTTCAACTGAATTAACTTTATAAATCTGGAAAAGCCATCCCTTGCAGGAAAACTTAAGTTCTGCTGCCGGACTTAGATTAGTAAATTCATTTTTTATTGAAAACAATGTTGCTCCTAAATCTGGGAGCGATGATTTATATATTTTCAAAGAATCATCAATACTTTTAATAATGAAATTATGTTTTTTCAGCTTTGCTGTCGAAAGTAAAGTTGCCGGTCTAAAACTATCACCGTTATAAAGACCAAAAGAAAAAAGTTTTTTTAGATATGAATTCCAGCTAAAACTTAAAGTCACTGGAAGAGCAGCACTTATTGCAGAAAATGCTTCTTTACCTGCATAAATCTTATCATAAACCTCGACTAATGCGTTATCACCTTTTTCTTTTGTCAAATACTTAATTAAACTTGCCATTCCATAACCATATGATTGTGCGTCATCACCATCACCGGTTTTTGCACCATTTAATACTTCAAATGCATTATCAGCAAAAATTGGAGAAACATAACCTGACGTAATGCTGAAAAAATCTTCTGACCAAACCGAGCTTGCTTCATCTAACCACAATTGTGGAGCTTTAAATTTTGCTTTAGAAAATCTGTTCCTAGAATCGTATAATGACTGGACTAAGTGGAAAAATTCGTGACCAGCGGTTACTTTCATATCTCCAGCATTTCCCATCTTATCAAAATTGAATTCCATATATCCGTAATTATCTCCCCACATTGAGTTCATGGAATAACCATATACAGAACTCCCCAACCTTTTAACAGTTACTTCAACAGGCCATTTGGTTCTTCTGCTGTAACTAAAACCTATGCTTTGGAATTTAGCATATGCTGCTTCCAAATAATCCGAAAGATTATATACTTGAGTTATTACAGATGATGGAAAACTGATTTTAAAATGCCCTTTAGGACTTGTGTAACTTACATAACCGGCAATTGCTAAAGCATTGAATGCTAGATCATCTCCATTCAGAGAAGTATTTGAACTTTCCTTAAATAAACCAGCATCTGACGCGGGTGGAATTGTAGCAATAAGATAACCTGAGGAATCCCTAGCTGATATTAAACGATAACTTACATTTTCAGCATTAAGACTTTTTACAAATGTATTTTCTCCTATGGCAATATATGAACTATCGGTAAGGTCACCACTATATTTCATTTTAATTGTTAAAGGCTTTGTAAAAGTTTGAGGTATTCCTTCCAACTTATATTCTTTCGATAATGAATTATCAAAACCAGTGTCTTCTTGAACAAGTGAAAGTGAAATTTTTGTATCAGCTGCAAATGACCCGAGTGGTACGTTTAATTCCAAATTATCTGTTTTTAAAGTTCCGCCGCCGCTTCCTATTGTAGTTTCTGCGAGTGTTGCCGGCGCTCCCGGTTCTGTCGGTGAGTTATCATTTGAACAAGATTGAAATAAAAAACCTAAAAGTAATAGTAGTAATAAATTCAGCGAAAAGATCCTGACGAACAGAGTAGTTTTTTTTGACATAACAGTCCCCTATGAAAATAAGTGTTTTTCCGCATTCCTAAAGCGGCAATAAATAAGATTATATAAAAAAGAATCTAGGAAATCTGTGTTATGTCAATAATAAAGTTGATATAATTACAATTATTGTACCAATACTCTCAAAAAACTCTATTTCTTCAAATATGGGTTAAAAAGGATAAGTTTATATAAATATATGATTTATTAATGTTTTATTATTAGCAATACAATGTAAATTATTACCGATAAAAAACAGGTGTCTCTTAAAAATTGGAAAAAGTAAAAAATGTTGTTAGACATTTTTTGTTTTCTTAAAGTTAATTTAATTATTGTAATTATAAGATTTGTTTAATCAATATTTATAGTAGAGATTTGAGAAATCAAATCTCTACTGAAAATTTTTAATAATAATCTTTCTTATTTATAAAAACTCATTCAATACTGTAAGTGATATATATTTTACTATTAGTTACGTCATAACTAGTCAGTTCATAATTACTCCAATAACCTGTTACAGAATTATTGGAAGTTGAAGTATATTCAATATTAATAATATTAGAAGAAACATCACCTTCAATTTTGAATTTTTTAATGTCTACACCAGAATCTTCAAAAGAAAGGGGAACATTTTTGCCAGTAATTTTTGTTTTTTCGAAAAAAGAATCTCCATATTGATCTGTAGGGTCATCAATCGTTTCAGTATATTCAAAATCAGTAATCAAAGTTGGGTTTCTTAAATCATCAACAGTTAAAATTAATTTAATCGTTTTCTTTTCATTATAGGTTATTGTATAGCTAAGTACATTATTATTTATTGTCATTGTGGAATCTTCATATGCGTATAAATATGGTGAGAAAAACGTTGAATAATCATCAGGATCTCCATTAGAAAAAGTCCTATGTAAAACACAAGAAAACCAAGATTCAAAACCGGGATGATTAACTATTAAGGAATCTTTGACTGTAAAACTAACATCATTGCTTTTCTCACCATCAGCTACAATGTGAACATCACCAGTAACTGCGCCTTCAGGAACTTTTACATCTATTTGATTGTCAAGCCACGATACAATGTCGGAAGCTAGAGCTTTTACAGCACCGAACCAAACTTCGCTGTTGTTTTGTGATGCACCAAAATTATTTCCCTTAATTTGCACAACTTCACCAACTGATGCAGTTGAAGGAGTAATGCTTGTTATTGTAGGAGCTTGTATTAACTCAACGCTTAAATCGAAACTTCCATTGTCATCTTTGAAAATATTACAACTCAGTATATCTATCCATTGATTTTTACTTTCCAAATTAATTTTTAGTGTATCATTTTTTATCAAGTATTTTTTGTAAACAGTTCTGTCTTTATCCGTAACATATACATATTGTTCTATTTGAGTATCCTGGTTATTTACAACTATCTTAAATGTTGTTGATCCTTGTGAAGTAGGAGAAATAATTTTAACTATTTTTGCCGCTAAATATGGGATTGTAACATTCCCATTCCAAGAAGGATCTGTTTCCGTTAATCTTACTGGCACAACATATTTTCCATTTCCTGCTTGGAGCGGAGGTGAATAATTAATTTTAATTGGACCATTATGCTCATAAGCCCAACGGATATAATCCCGATATTCATGACCAATTCCATACGAAGAAAGATTATTTTTTAAATATGTATTTAAAATAGTTCTAAAATAATGAACATTAGATGCTTTACCGGTTTCCATAATAATTTTAGGAATACTCAATTTAGGACCATCTCGATATGTGGTTAAATAAGTTAAAAATCCTCCGGCAATGTAGTAATTAGGATCACTATTACAATCATCCCATGATCGTTCAAGCTGACCATTTATTAAACCATCAGCATAATTCACTGCTTCGAATTTCGATTTATTAGGCCAAACTATTCTGTCAGCTTGTACAGCAGTTGCTTCCAACCACCATTTGATAATATTACCTTCAAATGTGAACATATAGTAATAATCTTGGACAAAATGGAATAATTCATGTGCACAAGTAATTTTAACTAACTCCTCTTGTGAAAACTCATTGTCTGCTTTAATATTCTGACTTATCCTAATAAAACCAAAGTAACTTGTGTTGCCATCTTCTCCTTTTGATAATTCTAATATTCTAACTTCTACTTTATTGGTTGTATCTTTGGGTACTGTTAATTTCTGATCTTCGTAAACTTGTCTAGCTTCCTCCAAATAATATAGGATATCCTGTATATAATAAGGGGCAGTTCCTTTATGACTAGTTAAACTTGATTTGTAATCGGTATTTGAAGGTACTGTTCCATCTGTCCAATAAATTATAAAATGGGGACTTGTTAAATAATCGGTATATCCAAGAACTTTTTTGAATTTCCACCAACTTAGTTTTGTAAGATGTGATGTAGTAAAAGAAACAGTGTTTTCTACAGAATCGACAGAAACATCTTGAAATAACGCCCACCTTTTCAATGTTTCATCATAGTAAGCAGCACCAATTTTATATTTTAGTTTTCCTTCATTTAATTTTTGCGGATCATATTTCAATGTTATTTTCAATGGCTTATCAAAAATATGCTGATTGCCCAAAGTTATTTCATATGTATTTGGAAATTCCATCTCGGAATCAGTTGGAACTGAACTACTTGTTAATTCTTTAACAATCAATTTTGTATCACCGGAAACTGTTCCCTGCGGAATTAATATACTAACGTTATCTTTATAAGTAATAGTTGCATCGGACATATCAACATTAATGATAGTATCCAGTTTTGCTTCATTCCCATTTCCATCCGGCGGCGAAACAGGGTTATCATTCGAACATGTTTGAAATAGAAAAGTTGATAAGAAAACGAAAATACTTACATAGAACAACTTTGTAAAAAAGGAATTTTTCTGTAACATGTTATTTCTCCAGAAATATTAAAACCTAAAAAGACAAATGGATATTAAATTATTTTTCAACTATTTAGCACATAAAATAAAATATTCTCTAATTAAAATTTATGATTTAAATCACAAAGTTTCACTATAAAAAATAATTCGTAAATCGTTATTATGCTTTATTTTAGCCGATTTTCTCATTGATTTCGCCTCTTTCTTTTAGTATATTTGCACTTGTCATTTTTTAGAAAAACGCTGAAAATTATGAAAAAACGCTTTTCGTTTTTATTCCTTTTATTATTTATTTTTTCAACTTCTTATTCACAAATTAAAATTAAAGAACTACCGGTTGATAATTCATATCAAGTTGATTCTGTTAATTTTTCCAATACCTTAACAAGAAAGATAATACCGCTGAATTCTGATTGGAAAGTATTTGTCGAAGATTCTAAAACATCAAGTGTTAATATTAGTGTTCCTTCAAAATTCAATTCCGATAAATCTATTATTTATCAAAGAGTGTTGGGAATTGATACAAGTTGGATATCGAATCATTTCTTCAAAATTCATTTTTTGGGTATTTCGTATCTGGTTGATATTTACTTAAATGACCTTATTCTTGTAAAAAAGACCGCGGGAGATATTCCTTTTACAATTGAACTCCCGAATGAACTTATCAATATTGAAGATGAAAATATTCTTACTCTTAAAATAAGCGATGAACTCGATTCGAGGTCGACTATCCCGCTTCATCAAAGATTTTTATTTCCAAAAGAATCGGGCGGAATTCTGCGTGAAGTATTTCTTGAAGTTATTCCGAAAGAGCATTTAGAGCTTTTAAACTATTCTGCAGAATTCAACAAAAAGAGGACTTCTGCGAAAATTAATTTTAATTTTTCGATCGATTATATTTACAAAAAGCGCGACAGAAGCAAATACCGCTTAGGAGTTGTTTTAGTCGATCCGGCTGGAAACATTGCATACGAAAGAAATCTATTCCCGGATAAAAAGAAAAAGTTAGCAAGCCACAATATTACTCTAAAAAATATTGAACTGTGGTCTCCTGAAAATCCGAATAATTATGTGGCTAAATTCACATTAACCAAAAATGATTCGGTGGTTGATGAAATTCAGAAGAACTTGATCTTCTATGATCTTCAGAAAAATGAAGACGGACTAGTACTAAACGGGAAGAAATTAACTCTGCAAGGAGTAACTTACATCATTTCGGATGAAAATTACGGAAGTCTTATTGGTTATAAGCAGTTAAGAGAAGACTTGCAGATAATAAAGAATTTGGGTGTAAATAGTGTTCGCTTTGCTAAAGCAACTCCGCATCCGTTCGCTTTGAATATTTGTCAGGAATTAGGTCTGTTCGCATTTGTTGAAATGCCGCTGAACTCATTCCCGGAAAGTTTTGCCGACGATACAAATTTTAAAGATAGAGCAACTGAATATTTTAAAGATCTTTATCAAGCTTATTTTGATCATCCTATCGTGTTAGGAATTGGCTTGGGAGGCAGCTACATTGCTGATTCTGCACCGCAATCAAGATTTATCACCGATTTGCTGAATACTGTTGAGAAAAAGAACAAGCTTACTTATGCTTCCTTTATCGGATATCCAACAAAAGTTGTTGAAGGTCTTGATCTATATGGAGTTGAGCTCTATTCACCAAATATGGTACGAATTCAAAACAAACTTGAAAACTCCGTACAAAGTTTGGGAGCCAGTAAGATATTCATTAGCGGCGCTACTTATCCATCTTATAAAGGAAATACAAACGGATATTTGAATGAGTTTTCTATTGAAGGGCAGGCTAAGTTTTTCGAGGAAACTATCAATCTTTCCAAGTCGCTTAAATCTGCCGGATTTTTTATCAATAGTATGTTTGATTATTACGGGGATTTTAACTCACTTTATACTAAGTTCTCCACAAATAATTATTATCAAATTGGAATTCTTGCTGCTGATAGAAACGTGAACAGGATTGGTTACAATGTAATCCAATCCAAGTTGAAAAAAGCAAACAGAATTACGATTCCACTGGGAAGTAAAGCTGACGACGCTCCATTGTTTTTTATTTTTATGGGTCTCGGCTTATCAATTTTTATGGGTGTGCTTGTAAACTCGAAGAAAAAGTTCCGCGAAGATGCTATAAGAGCTTTGCTGCGTCCATATAACTTTTTTGCGGATATCAGAGATCATAGAATCATGTCCGGGATTCATTCGGCAATTTTAATGGTAATTCTGGCAGGGGCACACGCTTTGCTGCTAAACAATCTTTTTTATTATCTTCGATCGAATTTATTATATGATAAATTACTCATCGCGTTTGGTAATCCTTCAATCATTGATTTCGTGAGTTATTTTGCATGGAATCCTACTGAGGCATTCTTCCTTTTATTCGCTATTAGTTTACTATCATTTTTGGTAATCAGTATTTTAATTAAGTGGGCATCATTTTTCATAAGGACAAAGATCTATTATAGAAATATATTCTTTACCATTGTCTGGGCTTATCTGCCGGTTGTTATTCTCCTTCCGCTCACTATGGTTTTATACAGAATTTTGGAAATCAATATGTTCAATACTTATTTATACATATTTTTATTTTTATTTTTTATCTGGACTATACAAAGACTGCTGAAAGGGGTTTATGTAATATTTGATGTTGGTCCTGTACGAGTATATTTCTATGCAATACTTCTGTTTTTAATTCTTGCCGGGGGCACATTAGCTTACTATCAATTTACCTACGCATCTATTGACTATATAATCAATACTTTTAAACAATTTCAACATTTGTAGGAACGAGCTGATTGTATCTATCTAAGCTGGAAATATTTGGTTTTAAATCTTTTGCCAATAAAACCGTTATTAACTTTAATAGGGGTATTACGGGTATAGTAGGTCCAAACGGCTGCGGCAAAACTAATATCATTGATGGAATTAGATGGGTATTAGGTGAGCAGAAAAGCAGCACTCTCCGCAGTGATAAAATGGAAAATGTCATTTTCAACGGTACCCGGAAAAGTAAGCCGATGGGAATGGCTGAAATATCATTAACTTTGGTCAACGATAAAGGCATCCTTCCTACCGAATATTCCGAAGTGACAATTACACGAAGGATATTCAGATCCGGTGAAAGTGAGTATTTGCTGAATAAGAATATCTGCAGGTTAAAGGACATAACTAATCTTTTTATGGACACCGGAATGGGCACAAATGCTTATTCGGTTATTGAGCTTAAGATGGTTGAAACTATCTTGAGCAGTAAGGCGGATGAAAGACGTCATCTGTTTGAAGAGGCTGCCGGTGTTAATAAGTATAAACTGAGAAGACGTTTAACATTAAAAAGACTGGACGATGTTAAATCCGATTTAACCCGTGTAAACGATATAGTAAGTGAAGTACAGAAAACTGTTAATTCCCTATCCAGACAAGCGAAGAAAGCTGATAAGTATAACCAGATCCATTCAATTTTAAGGGAAAAAGAATTAGACCTTGCAGAACGTGAATATTCTAAGTTCACATTGGAATTAAACCAACTGCAAGAAACGAAAATTGAATCAGACAAACAGAAGGAAGAGATCGATCTTAACACGAGAAAAATTGAAAATGAGTTGATCTCATTCAGAGATAAAATATCTTCAATTGAATATGAACTAAGCGAAAAAAGACAGGAGCTTTCTGACAATACAAATAAACTGCACGATAAAGAAAGAAACATTTCCGTTGCGCAGGAACGCGATAAAGTTCTGCGGAGAAATCTTGAAAATTACCGCTTGGAATTGGAGGAGTTTAACTTTCAAAAAATTGAGAATGAATCCACAATTGAAACCAGCAAGCAATTACTGACTGATTATGAAGATCAGGTAAGAGAAAAGCAAGCTCAAATTGATGAAGGACATTCTGTTTTAGAAGCAAAAAAAGATGAACTTGAAAAATTCAGAGAAAGTGTAAAAGCTGAAACTGAAAAACTGAATGAACTGGAAAGAAAAATTACGCAGTCCGAGAATAAAATCAATAACACGAAAGATCTTACTGAAAAATCGGATCTTGAAATTCAGAAACTCAATAAGTTCATTCAGGATACTACAAGCAACATTGCAAAAACAGTTGGCTACTTGGAAGAACTGACCCAGGAAAGAGAAGATGTAGAAAAAAAGATTGCTGAATCGGATGCGGAATATGTTGCAAAGGAAAAAGAAAAGAAAGAACTTGAAGCACATCTAAATGATCTGCATAAACAGGAACTCGAAGGAAGAAATGTTATTGCCGGTATCAAAAATAAAATTGAACTGATCCAATCGCTGGTTGCTAATTTGGAAGGCGTATCAAAAGGTTCAAAAGTTTTACTGGGAAACAGCAGTTGGACAGAAAATGACAGAACAATTGTAGCTGACGTAGGTAACACGAGTGAAAAATACCGCCTTGCATTAAATGCCGCTCTTAAAGATGTTTTGAATAATTTATTTATTGAACATCTTGATGACCTTAAAAACGCAATTGACTATTTGAAAAAATATGAACTCGGCAAAGCATCTTTCTATCTGCTGAAAAAATCGGATGCTAACAAAGGATTGATTGCTAAATTAACTTCCTTTGATAAAAAACGTAAAGCAAAAAAACTTGCGAAAGGAAATCAATTTATCAACTGGGCTTCCGAGCTTGTTGATACTTCCGATAAGTGGAAACCTTACTTTCAGAATCTGTTAGCAAATATCGCAGTTACTAAGGACCTTGAATCTGCTGTTTTGTTAAATAAAAAATATCCTCAATTTTCTTTCGTAACACTTGAAGGTGATTTTGTACAGTCCAACGGTGTCATTGAAGCAGGTTCGTCACCGCAGCTTGACGAAACTTTGTTTGGTAGAAGACAACTTCTGGAAGACCTGAAAAAAGAATACCCTAAATATGAAGATAATCTCATAAAGATCGCCGAACAAATTGCTCAAACTGAAGATAAATTAGAGTCGATAAATCTTCACGACTTATCGGATCAAGGCAGAACGCTGCTTAATGATATAAACAACATTGAAAAACAGATTTCCCAAATAGAGTTTGAGAAGAAAAAAGCAAATGAAGAAATTGAAAATGCTCAGAAAAAGATAAACGACTTTGTTTCGGATTCATTCAATCAAAACAGTTTATTGGATGATCTGCAGAATGAGTACAATTCTCTTGCCTTGGAACGCGAAAGTATTCAATTTGAATTAGAAGCAAAACTCAACGAACAGAAAGAGCATGAAACAGCTTATAACGAGCTTCTTGATCAGTTCAATCAGAGCAAGCTTGAACTTGAAAGATTATTCGGACAACTGCATAATACGAAGGAAGCGATTCGCCGATCGGAAGAGAACCGCGAAAAGATCGATCACTCAATATCCAAACGTGAAAATGACATCAGTAGTACCGAGGAAGAGCTTGAATCGCTGCAGAACATAATTGATGAAAACCAAATTGATCTGGACGAATTGCGCGCAGTCCGCGAGCAACTTCTATCCGATGAAAGATCGATCAATGAGAGACTGCAGGAAATCAAGAATGAGTCTGCTCAATTAGAAAGACAGCTTACGGATTTACGACACAATCGCCAGCAGTTATCTGATAAGATTCATTCAATAGAAGTAAAGATGAGTGAGAACCGGATGCGGCTGGATAATCTTACGGAAAGTATCCAAGAAGATTACTCAATAACTCTGGTACTGAAGGAGTTTGAAGATGCCGATGAGTTCAACTTCGACGAAGTATCGGCAGAGGTTCATTCACTTAAGCAGCAGGCTAAAAACCTGGGACCGGTTAATTTACTTGCTTATTCCGAATATGAGGAGGAAGCGGAGCGTCTTGACTTTCTATTGAAACAGCGGGATGATCTAACAGAATCTGAGAAAGATCTTATAAATACGATCAATGAAATAAACGAAGCGGCACAGACAATTTTCGTTGAAACATTTGAACAAATACGAACAAACTTTAAGAAAATTTTTGAATCACTATTTGATACCGGCGACGAAGCTGATCTGACTTTGCAGGAAGACGTTGATCCTCTTGAGGCAAAAATTGAAATAATGGCAAAACCGAAAGGGAAAAGACCTTCATCAATTGAACAGCTATCCGGCGGTGAAAAGACATTGACAGCGACAGCTCTTCTTTTCGCGATATACTTAGTTAAACCAAGCCCGTTCTGTATTATGGACGAGGTTGATGCGCCGCTTGATGATGCGAATGTTGACCGCTTCTGCAAATTGCTGGAAGATTTTAGCGATAACACACAGTTCATTATTGTTACTCATAACAAGAGAACGATGAACGTGGCTGAAACAATGTACGGCGTAACGATGCAGGAAGAAGGCATTTCAAAACTTGCCGGAGTACGGTTCACGGAGGATATTCAAGTTTAAATGACAGATCAAATAATTAAAATATTTGTTGACTTTGACGGCACCATCATGAAAAACGATGTTGGCGATCATCTTTTCATGGAGTTTGGTGATCTTGATGTGATCAACGAAATTGCAGATAGATGGATAGCGGGAGAAATATCCTCAGCAACATTTTGGCTGGAACTTTTCGATACTCTGCCGGAAGTGGATAAAAGAGATATGGATACTTTTCTGGATACTATGGAAATAGAAGATGGGTTCAGAGAATTCCTTCAACTCTGTGATGATAATAATAATATTGAAATGATCGTGCTAAGTGACGGACTTGATTATTACATAGATCATATTTTTAATAAAAATAATTTGGGTCATTTAAAAGTTTTCACAAACAAACTACACTTTACCGAGAACAATAGGATGAAACCTTCATTCCCGCATATGGATGAAGAGTGTAAGATCTGTGCAAACTGTAAACGAAATCATATACTCGACAACAGCAGAGATGATGATATTACAATTTATATTGGTGATGGGCTATCAGATACTTGTCCGGCGCAGTATGTCGATTATATTTTTGCGAAACGTGCGTTGTTAAAGTTCTGCGAGAAGAACAGAATTTCATATTACCCGTTCAATAATTTTTTTGATATTAACGCAAGAATTGAAAAACTGCTTAGTAAAAGCAGATTAAAAAAACGCCATCAAGCTGAGTTGAAAAGAAAAGCAGTTTATACACTTGGTTAATTTTATTTAGGATATTTATTTGAATTCAAATTC
>JAADIB010000353.1 GCA_013151565.1 Chlorobiota bacterium | reverse complement strand
GGATGGGCTGGTTCTTGAAACTGAAATAGGAGAATTTCATTTTAACAATTCTAATCTTAAAGATGAAATTTATAAAGTATTTGAAGATGTTGATGAAAATATTTGGGTGGGAACAGCAACAAAAGGAGTTATCCAGCTTTCACCTCGAAATATTTTTAATATTTCATTAAAAAAGGGACTTTTTCATGATGTGCTTTATCCGGTTCTGCAAAGAAAAAACGACGAGGTTTGGGTCGGTTCCAACGGCGGCGGATTAGCAAGAATTAAAAGCGATGCTATCCATTATTTTTCAAGCAATGCCGGACTTAAGAATTCATCAATTTGGTCATTGTTTGAAGATAGTGATAATAAACTATGGGTTGGCAGTTACGGAGGAGGTTTACTTTATTGGACTGGGAAAAGGTTTAAAAAATTCACATTGTGGGACAGTTTGGTAAGTAAATCTGTTTTTGCAATTTTTCAAGATAAAAATAAGGGATTATGGATTGGTACTGATAACGGATTACAATATTATCGAAATAAAAAAATATCTTATTATTCAGTAAAAGATGGCTTAAGCAACAATAAAATAAGAGCAATTGCTGAAGATAAAGACGGCACAATTTGGTTTGCCACTGATGATGGATTAACATATTTCAAGAATCGAAAGTTTCACAAAATAAAAATAGACGACGATTACAAAGTGTATAGTTTTAGGTCACTATATGTCAAGTTTCACAAGGTTGTTTACAAAACCTTGTATAATAATGTTGCTCCAAAGCTAATAATTTTATTTTAAAATCCGAAGGATTTTGATTAAAAAGTTCTGGTTTAAGTTCATACCATTTTTCAATAGCATTAAATGGAGTTTTTACTTTAAGTTCTTTTCTTACTCCTCCATGTCTTCTGTATAGCATGTAGTGAATAAGAAATACGTTTAACGCTGAAATCATTTCATTTAAGTTTTTATACTTCTCTTTTAGTATTGTACCATTTTTAATAGTCCCATTGACTCTTTCAACCATCCCATTTGTTTTAGGTGTGGCTGGTTTAGTCAGTCTGTGGTCTATATTGTTCTCTTCACAAACAATGTCAAGTTTAGAAGGTTTTGTGCAAAGATTACCTCTTTTAGATTTAATGAGTCTGTTAGTGAATTCCAGCCCATTATCAGTAAGAACATGGGTAATTTGAAAAGGGAAAAACTCTAAACAATTATTCATAAATAATTCTGTGTTTCCGCTTGTTTTAGCATCATATACTTCAAAATAGAGGGTTCTAGTTGCTCTATCAATTGCTACAAAAAGATAATATTTGACACCGTCAAATTTTGGTAAATACGTAACATCCATGTGTAAATACCCCGGTTCATACTCTTTAAACTTTTTTGCTTTATCTCTTTTTTCTTGAGGAACTTTATTTATATGGTTTCTGCAAAATGTTCTATAAACCGAGCTTCGAGTTATAGTAGTGTTTTGCTCTAACATCATTTCCCAAACTTCATCAAGAGGCAGCCAAGTAGTTCTCCTAATAGAAGCAATTAGGTTTTGTTCAATATTGCTAAGAGCATAGTTTATGCTATTTGGAGCAGAGCTATTATCTGCAAGGCTATCTCTGTTTTTCCATTTACTAATTGTTGTTGTTGAAGTATTATATTTATCAGCTAATTCTAAATTACTTAAATAGCTATTTCTAATTTCACTTCTAATGTGTAAATTAGTTACGGCATTCGAATGATATACTTGTTTCATATTTAATTTCCTTTTTTTGTCGAAAGCAAAATTAAATATACAGGTTTTCATTTGGATGCTTTTTTCTCTTGCAAAATTTTCGAGAGAACTTGTAACTCCACCCGCCCTACGGGCTCATTATGTTACCCCAAGTTCTATTGGTTGCATCAAAAAGCATCAACAACCTTGTGAAACTTTACAGTTTATCACTCAAAAAGTTCAAATGGTGATTCAGATGTTTTTGTTGTTAAATCAACTGATTACGGAGAAAATTGGACTTCCCCAAAGAAAATAAACGATGACCAAACAAACACTGACCAATGGTCTCCATGGGCAACTGTTTCCCCAGATCACAAGTTATCGGTTGTCTTTTATGACAGTAGAATTGACCCGAATCAAAATCAACTAAGCACCGTTTTTGTAGCTTATTCTATAGACGGTGCTCAAACTTTTTATAACGACGATATTGCAAATATTTCATTTACTCCAAAACCATTGTCTAATTCTTCATCGGGTCAATTTATGGGGGATTATATTGGTATAACTTCAAATATAAACAATGCTTATCCGGTTTGGGTTGATGATCATAATGGAATATTCCAAATTTATGTTTCTTTGATTAATTACAAAAAAGACATCATTGTTGATCAAAAAAGAGAAAACGGTAGCAATTTACCTGCAAATGAAAGACATATCTGGACTTGGGAGAACAATTATTTTCAATTTCATACTACACCTACAACCGTCCCTACACAAATAGGTGGGAAACCGGTCATAAAAAGTGTTCAAGATATCATCTATAATCCCGAAGAAAAATATAACCGTTGGAATATTGATAACAATGTTAATAATTATAGAGAATTCATAATTAACGGCAATGTAAACCAAATAATTTCAAATTTTGGTCAAATTTATAATACTATAACAATCCAAAACAATTTGGAAATGATAAACTATGATGCAGCGAATGACTCAATTTCATTTAAAGATCCTTGGCTTATTGATTATCCCGACCCGCTGTATGGAAATAATATAAGGAACCAAGGGATGGTCGCACCATTCAAAACAAGGTCAGCACCTTTTAATCCGGATTACTTAACTTCACACAACGGAGATGTTTATCAAGGCGTTTTCCTCGGACAAAATCCTCAATTCAATCCAGATTTACCAATTTACACCGTAAAAGCCGAAAGCCCACAGCCGGTAACAATAAACGGGAAGACGCACAACTTTTACTTTCAAAATTGGGAAGCAAGTAATAACGGCGCGGATGCCTCATTCCAAAATGCAAACTTAGCCGAAACACCGGTAGTATTTAACAACGCCGGAGCAACAGTAAAAGCGGTAATGAAAGGCACGCAGCTCTCAAACAACATAAATGCCTTTTCCAACAGCGGACAGCGGAAAGTAGTAACCACGCAAAATGGAAATATGTACTTAACTTACGAAAGTATGGGCTCTGTTTGGCTTGAGAAAAGCACGGATAACGGTACAACGTGGCAGTTGATGAATAACGGAAAACCGTTAAATAGCTCAGTATATTCAGCCAAATCACCAAGTATGGCATTGGACTATACTGCGCCAAACTTCAGTTTTAATAATTTTT
>JAADIB010000071.1 GCA_013151565.1 Chlorobiota bacterium | reverse complement strand
AGGGATCACACTTAGTACCAAAGACATTCCTTTGCAACGAACAAAGCAATCTCTTTAAATTGTTCGGAATTACCAACTATGTTCGCCTACTACCGGACTTCTGTATACGGCATTTTCGTGATTTCCAATGTGATTACAAAAGTTTAATATTTTAGTTTTATATTGTTGTAAAAAATTATTTTTTTAATAATTTAGGATTGTAGTTTTTTCCTGAAGGCATCCTTTATCAGAGACCTTTGTACCCTTTGGGACAATCCGGCATTGCAAGTTATGAAGTCGAACAGAGTTGATAAAAAACAACGTAGTCAATGCGTAATAATGTGCAAGAATTAAAATGAATAGAAACATATTAGACATCTCCGAGGTTAAAAAATCATCAGTTAAATATCTATTTAATAAATATTCTTCAAGCAAAAATGGCTAACTTAAAAACAGATATTGATTTTAGTAAACTTACGATTGAAGAAAGTTTAAAACAGCTTAATGTCGATATCCAAAACGGATTATCACAAGAAGAAGTTGATATTAGACTTAAACAGTTCGGTCCAAATGCTCTTGAAGAAAACAAGGAAAGTTCGTTACTCAAATTTCTATCTTACTTTTGGGGACCTATTCCCTGGATGATTGAAATAGCAGCTATTCTTTCCGCAGCTATTCAGCATTGGCCTGATTTTTTTATTATTCTGTTTCTTCTCCTATTCAATGCTTCAGTTGGTTTCTGGCAGGAACACCAAGCTGCCAGTGCAGTCGAAGCTTTAAAAAAACAATTGGCTATGAAAGGTCGTGCTAAACGTAACGGAAAATGGATGGGTATAGACTCTTCGAAATTAGTACCCGGAGATATTGTACGAATAAGACCGGGCGACATTATTCCCGCTGATACAAAATTGATTGAAGGTGATTACCTTAGTGTTGACCAATCGGCACTAACCGGTGAGTCGCTGCCGGTTACAAGAAAGACAGGAGAAATTGTTTATTCCGGCTCTATTGCCAAACAAGGAGAAATGGTGGCATTAGTAACTACAACCGGAAAAGACACTTTCTTTGGGCAAACTGCCAAACTCGTATCTGAGGCAAAATCCGTATCTCACTTTCAAAAAGCTGTTTTGAAAATTGGAGATTACTTAATTTATTTGAGTCTGGGACTTGCAGCCATTCTTGTTCTCGATGAACTTTTCAGAGCTTCTTCATTTATTACTTTAATTCAATTCACATTAATTTTGGTAGTTGCGGCTATTCCAGCCGCTATGCCTGCTGTTCTTTCCGTAACAATGGCTATCGGCGCAATGGTGTTGGCAAAGAAAAAAGCCATTGTAACCCGGTTAGAATCGATTGAAGAAATGGCGGGAATGGACATTTTATGCTCTGACAAAACCGGAACTTTAACACAGAACAAGCTTACATTAGGAGAACCTGCTCTATTCGGTGCGGATAATCCGCAGGAGGTTATTCTTGCAGGGGCATTAGCATCCAAAGCTGAAAATCAAGATGCAATTGATTTAGCAGTCATCGCCGGTCTTTCGGATTCAAAAGTTTTGGAAAACTATACTCAACAGAAATTTTTTCCTTTCGATCCGATTCATAAACGGACCGAGGCGGATATAACGGTAAAAAACGGAAGTTCATTTAAAGTAACAAAGGGAGCTCCACAAGTTATTTTTAATATGTGCGATCTTCCAAAAGAAAAAGTGGAAAGCATACAAACAAAAGTTGATGAATATGCTAAAAAGGGATATCGTACGCTTGGAGTTGCTCGAACAGATGAAAATAATAATTGGAAGTTTTTGGGGTTATTGCCATTGTTCGATCCGCCGCGTGAAGACTCAGCTCAGCAGATATGATAAAACGTGCTCAAGAACACGGTATTGAAGTTAAGATGGTTACAGGAGACAATGCGGCAATAGGAAAGCAAATCGCCTCAGAATTGGGACTTAAAACAAATATTCACACCGCCGGTGAGTTTTTTAAGAATAACGTAGATGAAAAAGATCTTTCATCAAAAATGCTTGCGAAAATAGAGCAAGCAGATGGATTCGCAGAAGTGTTTCCAAAACATAAATACGAAATTGTTAAAGCATTGCAGGATCGAGGTCATATTGCAGGCATGACCGGGGACGGAGTTAACGATGCCCCTGCTCTAAAACAAGCCAACATTGGTATTGCCGTCAGCGGGGCAACTGATGCTGCCCGGGCTGCCGCTGCATTGGTATTAACAGCTCCCGGTCTCTCGGTTATTATTAAAGCTGTTGAGGAAGCCCGAATGATCTTTGAGCGTATGAATTCTTATGCAATCTACCGAATTACGGAAACGATCCGCATTATGTTTTTTGTTGTTCTCGCAATGATGGTGTTCAACTTTTACCCCATTACATCTGTTATGATAATTCTGCTTGCTGTTCTTAACGATCTGCCGATTATGACGATTGCATACGACAATACTTGGCTTAATCCGAAACCGGTACGTTGGGATATGCACCGCGTTCTTACGCTTTCAACTACTTTAGGACTTATAGGAGTTGTCGAAACATTTTTACTGCTTGCTATTGCTAAGTTATGGTTGGGATTAGATGTTGCTCATCTGCAGTCATTTATCTACTTGAAATTAGCTGTTGCAGGGCATATGACATTGTTTGTTGTACGCACTAAGCGACCGTTCTTATCAAAACCTTATCCGGCTAAAATACTTTTGTTTGCCATTCTTGGAACGCAAATTTTAGCAGCGGGCATAGTTGGATTTGGCATATTCGTACCGGCTATTCCTTGGAGTTATGTAGGACTGATTTGGGGCTATTGTATAGTTTGGGCATTTATTGAAGATTGGGCAAAGTTACAAGTTTATAAACATCTAAATTTAAGTAGCAAAAGACATACGGGATTCTTAAAAACATTAAAAACACCATTACACGAACATGGCTATTTAAGAAATAAGTAAATCAGGAGTTTGTATTAAATGCATATTAATAAAGTTAGTGTGTTGTTCCGGTCTGCAGTTTCAACAAAAATACCGGTGACTTTTGTTGTTGTTTATGATTGGTACATTACACCAATTTCATAGAAGCCGGCTCTTATAATTTGGGATATGTAATAGTTGTATTTTTAATTACAGATTTCCCAAAGATACATGTTTACGAATTATTAGATCACTTAGAAATAAAATTTCATAAATAAAAATTATAATTTATTAAAGGATAAAAAATGGACAAAATAAATAGTGAACCTGAAGATTTAGAAGTTAAGAAATTAATCGAATGCCTCTGCTGCGACGATGGAATGGAACGAAAAAAAGCACGCGAAGAACTTGTAGCAAAAGGTAAAAACATGGTCGATTTTTTAATGGAACTGGTTAACAACCCCAAGCACATTTATCGTTGGGAGGCTTTGAAAACTATGGAAGAAATTGGAGATCCCATTTCAATACCTATGTTTATTAAAGCTTTGGAAGATGATGAGAGTGATGTTCGTTGGATAGCAGCAGAAGGACTTATAAAATTAGGTATGAAATCTATTAAGCCACTTCTTAAAACGCTCATAGAAAAATCAGGTTCTATTTTTGTTTTAGCAGGGATTCATCATGTTTTT
>JAADIB010000302.1:1266-3186 GCA_013151565.1 Chlorobiota bacterium | reverse complement strand
TTTCTTTGTCACCGAATTGCGCTAATTTGCACGAATCTTTTCCGAAAACTATTATTTATATCGAACCAACCTTCTATAATCCAGACTTTCTGAGCCAAAATTTATCAGTAAACCGAGCTTGAATCCTGTTGCTTTCAAATAATTTAGTACTTGGGCTTCGTGTTTACCAATTAACTCTTCTAATGCTTTGGTTTCAACGATTATTTTATCATAACAGATGAAATCTGCTTCATAATACTTTGATAATAGCTGTCCTTTGTAGGTTATCTCAAGTTTTTTCTCTTGGTCAAAGGGTATTGATCTCTTTTCAAATTCAATTGCAAGTGCTTCCTGGTAGACGGCCTCAAGAAATCCACTTCCTAATTCCCGATGGACATCCATTGCTGCTCCAATGATTTTATAGGCTTCGTCTTTATAAATTAAATCCATTATTCATTCGAAGGTTTTTCTTATTCATCTAATGACAGCTGATTGAGGGATGCCTACGGCATCATCTTTTTTGTCACCGAATTACGCGAATTTGCACGAAATGATTCATTTTAACAGTGAACACCTTTTTTCGTTAAATTCGGTTAATTCGGTGACTGTTTTTTTCTTTTTTATCTGATGAATAGGAATAAGGGATGCCTGCGGCATCTGCTTTCTTTGTCACCGAATTGCGCTAATTGAACGAATGTTTGTTTTCGTTTTATTTCCGCCTTCATCCCGAAAATATTCGAGATTTCGGCCGGGCAGGTGATTAATGCTATGACAGATTATTTCTTCTGAGTCTGATGATTAATCGTTCAGTTTCTTTAAAATTTCGTGTACATCCAAATTAATTCGGGAGAAAGCGAACCACTTCTTTCCAAGATCCTTTAGTGACGCACCAATATGATAGAGAATAGTGTCGTCAATGATTAAAAACCGGTCGTGTGATTTTTTAAAAGTTTTTATTGCTATCGGTTCGTATTGTGTATTAAAATGTTCAATATCAAGTTCTAATTGTTTAGAAATATTAGCAGTAAAAATTGTAGCCTTTATTCCGGGGTTTCTTTTAGAAAATAGTAGCAAGACACTTTCATCTACATAGTTATCAACTAAAATTATTTCCCTTCTTTGCAGATTTTATGAGCCGGGATGTAAATTGCCAGGCATCAAATATCTGTCCATCATAAAAGATTCCTTCGACAGGTTGCAGGTTTGATTTTATTAATAAATCGAATTTTTGGTCATGTTCAAGCAATTTTCTTTCTATTGTGTCTATTCTCCGGTTAAGGACATATCCTTTAAGCAAATAATCTTTTAATACTTTATTTGCCCAAATTCTAAACTGTGTGCCGCGTAGAGACTTAACGCGATAACCGACAGAGATGATGACATCAAGGTTATAAAATTTTGTTTTATACTTTTTCCCATCCCTGGCAGTTAGTAAGGATTCCTTACATACTGAAATCTGATTTAATTCCTTTTCATCGAAGATATTTCCGATATGAAGTGTAATGTTATTACGTGTTGTCAGAAAAAGTTCAGCCATTTGTGCTTGTGTAAGCCAAACGGTTTCATCTTCAATCCTAACCTCAAGCATTGAGGAATTGTCATCTGATTGATATATTATGATTTCCCCTTTTTCCATATAATATTATTACTCATCGGAAGACTGACGAGTGGGGGATGCCTACGGCATCATCTTTTTTTGTCACCGAATTGCGCTAATTTGCACGAAATGATTCATTTTAACAGTGAACACCTTTTTTCGTTAAATTCGGTCAATTCGGTGATAAGTTTTTTCTTTTCTTATCTGAGATATTAGGATGCCTGCGGCATCAGTTTTCTTTGTCACCGAATTGCGCGAATTTGCACGAATCTTTTCCGAAAACTATTATTTATATCGAACCAACCTTCTATAATCCAAACTTTCTGATCCAAAATTTATCAGTA
>JAADIB010000302.1:0-1243 GCA_013151565.1 Chlorobiota bacterium | reverse complement strand
CGGTTGCTTTTAGGTAATTTAGTACTTGGGCTTCGTGTTTACCAATTAACTCTTCTAATGCTTTGGTTTCAACAATTATTTTATCATAACATATAAAGTCGGTTAAATAGTGCTTTTTCAATTTCTTGCCTTTGTAGTGTATATTGAGCAAGACTTCTCTTTCGTAAGGTATGTGTTGCTTTTCCAGTTCAAGTGCTTCCTGATATACGGATTCCAAAAACCCCGTCCCTAACTCTTTATGCACTTCCATCGCCACCCCTATAATTTTATAGGTCTCGTCTTCATATAGTAAGTTGGTCATAGGTTTTAATATTTAGTCCACAGATTTACACAGATTAGCACGGATTACTGACTGTCCACGCCTGCCTGCCGGTGAGGCAGGGAATAGTCGAGCCAGACTTGCGGGTTCACAATTTCACAATTCCTCAATTTCGTTCTCTCGCAACTTCGCAATTTCAGTCTTTCTATCTGACTAAAGGGTCAATAATATTTCTTTTTGGTAAGATTGCCTTAAAGTCCGCAGTATTATGCGTTATCAAATCCAGTTTGTACTTGACGGTTGTAGCGGCTATTATTGCATCGGGTAATTTTATTTTGTTTTTTCTTCTTATCCGTATCACTTCGTCAACAATCATTTCATCAAGATGGATAACTGTTAAGTTTTTACACAGGCCTGTAATTATTTTTTCTTCATTCCCGGAACGAAAGGAATATCCCAGCGCTTCCATATAGGTAATAACAGAAATAAACAGTTCATCGGTTGGTGAAGCAAAAGAAGTCAGACTGATTTCTTTTCTTGAAAGATAAATGAGAATATTGGTATCAAGAAGCTTACGTCCACTCATTTCTCAGATTATTTTGCCATCGGACAGGATTAGTAATTTCCTGAAAAAGTGTTTTGTCGGCCATTTTCTCAATCAGGTCATTCAACTGTTGGTATTGGTTTTTCTTATGAGCGCTGTTATCCGGTATGGGTTCTACTTTTACAACGAAGCTTAAAGACTTTAACAGTTTCATAAGTAAAGCAGCATCTTTATTTGATTTGACAGATATTTTTAGTGTGTTCATTTTATTTTTTTTCAAAGATAGTTATTTATCGGTAAATTGTCAATGATATTTCCGGTGAAGGGGGCTTCTATGCAACTTTCTATCAGAGTACAGAACTCGGCATTAATCTGCTATGAATGGCCGGTTTTGCGATCTTGCCTGAGGCGAGAGTGGCCCGCCTCCACTACGCTTCGGA
>JAADIB010000452.1 GCA_013151565.1 Chlorobiota bacterium | reverse complement strand
GGCTAAATGTTTTCCCAATCAGAATTCCACCTTTAAGAGAGAGGATCACTGACATACCGGCTATGCTGCAATATTTCATCGAAAAGAAAGCGAAAGAATTGAAACTGCCCGGTATTCCAAAGTTAGCGCCGGGAGCAATTGAACCTCTCCTCAATTACGAATGGAAAGGAAATGTGCGGGAACTTGAAAACATAGTTGAAAGAGCTTTGATCTTGAATCCGCTCGGACCAGTCTCATTTGATAATTTGGACGGTGTGAGCATTAGCAAAAATAAAACGGCTTCTATAATCTCGGATGGGACTGAAACTCTGGATATGGTTACTGCGCGCTATATAAAACAAGTGTTGGAAAAAACAAATGGGAAAATTAATGGTAAAGACGGAGCCGCTAGAATTTTAGGAGTTAATCCTAATACATTAAGAAACAGAATGATAAAATTGGGAATTCCTTTTGGGCGGGAAATCAGTTAGCGAAAGTTCATAAGTTAAAAGTGATGATTGATTCCATCACGGTACGACCGGACGGTTCTTGCGGTTTTTTGTTGCCTCAAAGACTTCGAACAAATGCCGGAGGATGCACATAAGAAGCGACAAGAACAAAGCAGATCAAACTTCATTGAGGTTAAATAAAGTTTTTATAGGGAATAAGCATTGCCTATTCCCTACTGACTTCCTTTTTTTATCTAATCATAATTAAAAGCATTTTAGTTTTTTCCTTTGCCGATAAAGAGTGTCTAATGTTTGCCGGCAGATTAATATACTCTCCGCCGTTAACTTCGTAAAGCTTTCCACCGATTGTGAATTCCATTTCACCTTCAATTACTTGCGCAACAGCATCAAAAGTTGATGTGTGTTCCGTTAGTGACTCACTTTTATCAAAGGCAAATAATGTAATATTTCCGTTTGATTTTTTGATTATCTGTTTGCTTACAATTCCGGAATCCTGGTATTGAATTTCATCCGAAAGCTTTGCTACGTTTACCTCTGCTGATTCTTGCTGATTGTTTTCCGTATCCATTTTGTATCTCCTTTGTTAAAATTTTTCGCCTTTTGCTTCTCTTTTATAACTACCTACTGATCTGATCCTACCCCATATCGAATAAAAGAATAGTACAATTGCAATTATCTGAAATGTTGAAAAAATTGAAACGGCAACCGATATCCAGTTCAAATAAATAAAACTGAGTAAAACCTGAGAAATAAATCTCAGAGCAGTCGAAATTGCCATGATCCAATAAGTGATAAGAATCAGATCGTGATTATATCGTTTATCCTCTTTTGTCGGACGTGGGAAAAACCACAATGCCACCCCCATGATCATCATCATTACCGAACCGACAAGAATAAGATGTGTATGAGCGGATGCCATCTCCGGCGCATAGCCCTCATTCCAAATGTATTTACTAAAGGACATATAAAGTCCTGTAAAAATTCCAATAATTAGAAATAATATACTGGTTTTAATAAAATATCTTACTGTCGAAAACATGATTTATTCACCGTTTACATCCCTAATTTTTCTTTAGCTTCGTCAGTCATTAATTCCGGAGTCCACTGCGGCTCCCAAACAAGGTTCACGTTAATATTTTTGTCCGGCTCAGCTTTCAATAAAATATTGTTAACCCACTCGGTTATACTGCCGTGCATAGGGCAGCCCGGTGTTGTAAGCGTCATTGTAACATTGATTGAATCTTCATTTACTTCAACTTTATACACTAAACCGAGTGATACAATATCTAAACCTATCTCGGGATCAATCACCCCTTTTAACAATTCCAATATTTTTTCTTCTGAAATCATTTTACCTCTACTTTCTTAAAATTGCAGTTATATTAAAAGCGAAAATCAGTGAACCCAAAAACATTAATCCAAATGAAAAAAGTAAGGCGATCTGACTGTTAATAATGAAAGAAACTGTTGTTGTTATAATCGCGGTAGTCATTAAATAATAACTCGCCAGTGCATACTTTTCGTTGAACATGTCTTTCAGCATTGGAACCGGTTCAAGTCCTACTTTGCTGCTGTATTTGTGATACCAAGCTAGGAAAGGAACTATTTTATACATTTGTCCAACTATTAGCATGGATAAGTATCCGAAAAAAACAAGGTATCCGAAAATAAGATAAATATTCGGAATCCCGCTAAGGTCTATGAATGAAAAAACCAGACCGAATAGAGTTACAATTGCCAGCATATAAAAAGAAAAAACAGAATACTTTATACCTATATCCCGTTTTTTCCTGAGCCTGTTTTTATATATCAAATATACCTGGAATAAAAAGAAAGCAATGCCTGCCGCAATAAACAAAGAACTGACAAGTATTTCAATCATATTATTCTCAAAATGGAAAAAAGTATTAATACCTACCAAACCTATATTAACCAGCCAGAACGCCCACTTGCTGCTTTTCATGGAATAACCATGCGATAGTGTAAACATAGGAATTAATTTATAAGAGACGCCCATCACCACCATTGTAACCCAGCCTATTACGGCTACTTCTGCGTGCAGTTTTAAATACTGCAGATGATTTATGCTGATATAAGGATGCCACAAATTATAAGTCAGCAAGAACCCGGCAACTGCTGTTATTGTTAAATATATTACAGCGGCTATTAAATACCAGCCGGTGATATTCCATTTTTTTACATATATGAATGTTCCTATCATATTAATTGCAAAGATCAGTATAGCGATATTAAGAAGAATAGCGGAAGCATTAAGATGCAGACCTGTATCAAAATTCCAGAAGCCGGTTGCAAGCCCGATCACTCCAAGTATGAATATCCAAAACTGAATGTCGGCAAGTTTTTCACTGAATAGTTTTGTCTCAAGTACAACGGGAACCAATTGAAACATCGCACCGAATATCGTCATTGAAATCCAGCCTAAAGTAAGCAGGTGTGTTATGGCAAGTATCTTCGCCTGGAAATAGAAACCCGTAATGTCTTTGTAATTTAACATCAAAAGAAAATTTAAAATTACAAAGTCTATTATAGCGGCAATAAAATATTTTGCTACTATCTTAAACGGCGGTGCATATGCTGTAGCAATAGAGTTAGATTGCAAAACTTTATCCTATCCTTTTTTCTTTATTATAACAATTTTAAAATAATCATCGTTTATCTTAGTACAAAATGCCCGGTAACCTCTTTCTTCCAATTTCGGATACAACATCAAAGGTTCGCGATGGTGATGCATAAGCAAAGCGGTTTTATCATCTAACTTCGAGAGAGTTTCCAAAACTTTAACCATTGGTTCGGGAGGTTCTAAGTCGCGTACATCAATTTCAATAATATTTTCAAAATCGGCAATATTTATCTCATCATTACTATGCGATTTTGTTTCGTCTTCAGCTGCACTCAATATTTTGTCTTTATAAAAATAAATTCTAAAAACATCATTTTCTTTTTCGGTTTTATGTGCGTATCCTTTTCTTCCCAGTACGGTATAAAGCGGAATAGGTTCAAACGAATTTATTATCAAAAGAATTTCATCATCCTTTAATTCATCTACTTTTGCCAAAATAAATTTTAACGGATCTTTTCCGCCCGAAATTATAGGTCTTACGTCAAAAGTTATAACCTTTTTTTTATCAATATTGTTCTGCTCCATTTCATCATCTCCCACAACGGTTCTTTCGTCATCTTTGTTTATAGAATTTATCTCTTCCGAAAATTTGTTAATTGAATTATTGAGTTTAAAAAGTAAAACATTTACATCTACATTTGCTATCCGTGCAGCTTGCTCAACATTTACCCTGCCTGCTAAAGCCTTTCTCAATATCGGGTTCTTCAATTTTCTGAAGTGCGGACTGACCTTTATCAACACATCAATAGCCTGAGGATATTGAGCAAGTAATTTAGATATTTTTAAGTCTTTTGTAAACATAAAATTTATTCGTTTTAGATTTGCTTTAAAAGTTGTTCAAGCAATCTTCTTAATATTTACACGCCACACTTCAGGACCCTGCTCAACATATTCCCACTCAAAAGTGCCTTTTCTTTCGGCTTCCATTTCGTAGTATAAAGGCTTTGGATCGTGATCGTTTATAAGCTGAAAAGCCTCGCCGATATTTAATGCTTCGAATGTTGAAAATATTGTTGAATGTTTTTCCCTTGGAATAATTGGTCGGATATCGAGTTCTTTTATTTCAGATGTCATTTTGTAATTCCTTTCTTGTTAATGATTATTTCTTTTACAATTAAAAAATAATAATGTAGAATGGAATTTCCTTTGACTTAAGTCAGATTTGTAACGTTTTTTAAGCAAAGATTATTCAGCGTTTCGGGGTTAAAATAAAATTGAGTAATAGAAAAACTATTTTAGCTTTTGGAAAAACATTATTCTTATTGTTTTAATGTGTTTAAACCAGTAAACTGGTTAAGTAAGTAGCCCCTTTTGTCATTAACCAACGACTTAAGTCGTTGGTTAACAATAACTTATAGGCATCTTAACCGTTTCAACGGTTTTATATGTTTTGCATAATGGATAATATTTCACCCCGAATTGCTAAGATTATTGCTGAGTTAAGAAGCATCTTCTATCACTTTGCCAGTTCTTTAAGTCTTTTCAAATCTTGAATGAATATCACTTTGCCGTGAATTTTAAGAATCTTTTCATTTTGAAGTTTGCGGAACGCTCTTGAGAGTGTCTCGGTTACTGTTCCTAAATACGAAGCTGTTGTTGATCTTGGTGTAGTTAACTTTACAAACGGTTCCGGCATATTTTCCTTTAACTTTATTTCTTTAATTAAATATTTCGCCAGCCTATTAACTACTTCCTTTGTCGATAAGTCTTCAATTTGGTTAACCAATGATTTTAATCGCTTTGCAAATCCGGATAACATTTTTAACGATATTTCGTGGTCTTCCTTTATCAATTTTAAAAATTCTTCTTTCGGAATGAAGATTACAAGACAATCTTCGAGACATTGTGCACTTACCGGGTAATCAATTCCTTCGAACAAAGGAATGTCAGCAAACACCGTTAAAGGTTTTACAATATGCACTACTGTTTCGTCTCCCTTCGAGTTGGTCTTAAAAACTTTTACAGAGCCTTCAAGTAAGATATAAAATCCTAAATAAAAATCGCCCTCGTTAAACAAACAATCGTGCTTTGAAAATTTTTTAAGTTTGCAGATAGAAACAACTTCGCGCAAATGATCAGCGCTCAGCTCAGAAAATAACGGCACGCCGGCAATAGATTCTATATGTTTATTTAATTCATCCATAAGTTTATTCAATAAGTGATCCACCAAAGTAGTCCATCGGGAACACCGGATTAACAATCCTTTATATGTTGTGTAACCGCTCGTTAACGTTAAACCGAGATTATGCAATAGGAAAGAAAATTTACTTCATCTATTACACTCCGAGGGAGTCCTTCGGACAAATCTCGGTAATCCAGCAGTACTTGGAATTGGAGATGATAACCCAAATGGTTATTTGTAGAAAGTTATCACCCTTACTCCAAGTAGAGCGTTTATGCATTAGAAGACTTCTAATGCATACAGTAGAATTAACTTTTTTGTTTCCATAAAATTGCCACTCTTCAATCTGTATAAATAAACACCGCATGTAAAAGATGAGGTATTAAATTCTACTGCGTAATTACCTTTAGTTTTTTTCATTAACTAAAGTTTTGATTTTCTGTCCAAGTACATTTTAAATATCTAAGCTAACAGAAGATTGCTTAGGTGAAGTATAACTAATTATTTAAGCTTCAGCAACACATCACAATAAATCTGTTGGAATTACATATCTTTACAATCTAATAACTTATTATTTCTACCATTTCCTTTCCAATTACTCTACTTTGCTTTAACGTTTAGAATTTATCTAAAGAATGTTATTCTGCAAATTCTGTAGCTTAACATTACGAAATCTTCAGTAAAATAGATTCCTATGATCATTTGTCACTATTTTAAAAGCATCATCTTTTTTACCTCTTTATAATCACCAGAAATAATAGAATAAAAATAGACGCCACTTGATAAGTTTTTAGCATTAAATTCCACCTCATAACTGCCGGCTCGATGTCCTTTATTAACCAGAGTTCTTACTTCTCTTCCAAGTATATCGTATACCTTTATTTTTACAAAATTGCTTTCCGGAACCTGATATTTAATAATTGTTGTCGGATTAAAAGGATTAGGATAATTTTGGCTAATGCTATAATTCGTTACAATATTTTCTTCCTTTACATTAACTATATTTCTTTCAAACCAATAAACTGCTTGAACAACCGGGGATAATTCACTTGTTCCATATTCAAAACTATTAGGTTTAGAATATATAAACATAGGATCATAACTCAAGAATACAATTTGGTTACCAGTTGGTAACATCCTATTCATCCCAACATCATAAGTTGCCCCATCTTTTCCGATAGCTTGCATAAAAACTTCTGCATCCCCACCTACCAAAAATGCATCTATCTGATTTTGAATATAGCGATATTCTATACTTTCATACCCCTCATTTGAGAAATTTGAATATAACGCATCCCCCAAAATTGTGTTTTGTATCGGAATCATTTGAGTTATTGTATCATTTTCATCACTACTAAAATTTATATTTGCTCTACTTTTTATTATACTCAAAATATCGTATTCAAAATCTCCGGCTTTATAAGTTGAGTCAGAAGAGTTTATCTGTTTATTAAAATAGTTTTGTCCACTAAGAAAATAATTCCTCAATGAATTAGAATTAATCCATTCTTTTATAACATCTCTATTATTATATTTAGGTTCATCTGAACAAATTTCAAAGATGTTGTTATATGCGTTTGCGATTTCAATTGAAAGAGGTGCTGCAATTTTATCAAAACTTTGATATAACGAATCCTCTAATCCAAGAAAGTAATAATCTTGTGGGAAACCCTCTGCTTCCTCAAACCCGTTGAAAACAATTAAAGTTTTTTGATCTGTTTTATAATCAATGCTATATTTATACTTTGGTGATCTATCTATATGATAAGGATCATTTTCAAATCCAGTCGCAATAGTAGCTATAACATAATAGGTAACTTTTGTTCCACCTTTAAAGCCTGGTATTTCTGCAGAATAATAATCATTGCCAACATATTCCATCTGTATTGATACATAATCACTATCATTTTGACTATACATGAGTTTAATATTATCTAGTATTCCAGAATAACATGGGTTAGATGTAGTAACTTTTGTTCTAACTTCTCTTGCAGATGTTGAACTTGTATTAGAAAGTTTTGTAACATATGAAACTATTGGAAAAGGAACAGCATAATCTGACTCTAATTCCCAAAAATTAAAATATGTTTGACGAAGCAAGGATGTTGAATGAGCTCCATAAAAAAAGTAATTTGGATCGTAGTACTCTGTAGTATTATTTAAGGATAAAGGATCAAATGAGAGAAACACAACTTTGTTATTTCTACCAGGCAATGTTCTATGTAATGCGGCATTATATAAATTTCCATCCATACCTTTTGCTTTAATCTCAACCTCGATATCTGGTAATACATTAAAGCCATCTAAATAGTTCTTTAAACCTATCTCAATATTCGGATCGTAATGGACTGCTTCATCACCATTTAAAACCATTGCACGATATAAAGAATCTGCCAAAATAGAACCTTCTTGCGGATATAGGAGTGAAAAAGTATTTGGTTCGGCAATATTATTGAACACTTCAGTAATTCCTAATATATCATACTCAAAAGAACCGGGTTGAAATGATGTGTTTGTCCAATTAGTTCTAAAACTTAACCATTCATCCCCAGCCAAAAAGTAATCATTCCAAGGACTTGATTCTAACCAATTTCTTACAACCCTTGTGTTGTCATATAAAGGACCTGAAGTTGTTATCTCGAAAACATTTGAGTAACGATTAATTAAATCTTCCGATACAGGACCATACATCCAATAATCGGCATGAAGATAAGACTCACTAAACCGATCACCCTCCATGATAGAAAAATAATATTGTTGAGGATAACCTTTGTTAGTTTCATATCCATTAAAAATCACTAAATATTGACATGTTGTCGGTTTGAATATAAAATACTTATATAACTTTGATTCCGATTCATTGCCATTAATATCAATCGCTCTAATAAAATACTCAACTTCTGTACCTCTAAACTGCGCAGGTATCGTTGCAACGTAGTTGTTATTCCACATATTGCTCATTTGAATTTCAGTTTGTTCATTACCATCAATTTTGTACACTAGTACCGCAGATGCCACTCCTTTTTGTCCGCCAATTTCTCCATTACTATCAACAATAGTCGCTGAAACTTTTCTGGGTTCTTCTGAATATGTAGTTTTCAATTCTGTAACCTCTACAAATTTCGGCGGTAAATCCCCAGTAATATCAACAGCAACAGCAAAATCCCATGTGTAAGATCTAAACCACCAGCCAGGTTCGTCAGCAGAATATCTTCCATTTTTATAATACTTCCATCCGGAATAGCCGATGGAATTACTAGACCAAAAACCGATACGCGACGAATCTAAATTAGCTCCATTATTAATAGCAACAATCGCAAAGATTTCATTATCTTTAACTTTAGGTTCGTTAAGTCCCGTAGAACTTATTTCTAACCAATTATAAATTGGTCCAAATTGTGAATTAATTGGAATCACAGGGAAAAACGAACCATTATCTGAGAACAGATCATAATTAAATGTATTTGAATCCGGATTTTCATGGTTAGTCCAAGGTGGTAAAGGATTGTTGATATCTTTAGAAATCCAATTGCCATTAGCATTTTCTCCAAAGAAATCTGAAATATCAGCAGAAGGATAGTATCCTTGATATACGTCACCGTATTTTTTAATATCTTCTTTTGTCCAATTTAATTTTATCAAACGTAAACCAACAGTTGCTCCATCATTCACATATCCGGCATCATCGGAGCAAGTAAAACCAATAGCTTTTATTGTCATGTCTGCAGGAGCTTCGAACCACATCATCATAATATCTTGTCCAAATAAAATAAAATTGGTATTAAACTCACCTTGTTCCCTATAACTAATTGTATCAATAAAATTTTCAATACCTTGCAGTTTAGGAAACATACTACTAGCTACATTACCTTTGCGGCTAATTATCCTGGTTTCTATAATTGCTTCTCTCAAATCTTTGGAGTTAGTTATTTTAATTCGCTCACCATTTGAACGGAGAATCATTCTATCTTGGGCAGAGAGAATACTAAAAAGAAATACTACAATTAAAAACGCTTTTATTTGCCACACATGAACCTCTTTTTTAATTCAAGAAAACATTCAAACAGTTGAATAAAGGTAGAGTGAAATGCTTTCAAGAATATTTTCCTATTTTATAAAAGCAAATTGATGACTTTGAATAAAATTGATTAGCCTCACTTTAGTTCTATCTTGATTTTACTAAACTATGATTGTACTATACAAATGTCAATTGTTTTCATAATTAAACTCCCTACAAGATATACTGTTGTTCAAAATAATTTTGATGAAAAATATTATGATTGGAAATGATTAAAATATCAAGTCGTGGATGGCTATTAGAAAACAACCAAAAATATTTAAAGTAAATATTTGGCAGTCAAGATCGTGCTTTAACTGCAATTGCTATACAGTCCTCATGCTGCGACCGTGATAATTTTTATCTCCAAGACCTCTGAGGTTTTTATCCTTTACTAAAAACAGAAACCTCAGAGGTCTACACGAGCAATAAGCCGTGGGCATATATAAGAAACAACAAAGACAAAACTGATCAAACCTCAGCGAGGTTTTATTATTTACCTTTCCTATTTCAACAACAACGCTTTTTTTACTTGTGAAAAACTTTTATGTGAATTTGATCCTTCAGCTATAATGCTTATTAAATAAACTCCGCTCGGTAAATTTTCTGCATTCCACATTACTTCATAAAATCCGGCTTGTTTTTCAGAGTTTGCCAGAACACCTACACTCTGACCGAGCATATTAAATATTTCTATTTTAATATTGCTTTGTTCGGGTAATTCATATTTAACCATTGTGCTTGGGTTAAACGGATTGGGATAATTCTGTATGATCCGAAACTTGTCGGGTTTTCCAATTCCTAAATTCTCTTTTACTTCCGAAGGCGAAATCTCGCTATATAATGTGATACTTTGAGCATGCAATGTATCAACGGTATCAGTAAATAAACCGGACTCAGGTAATAGCTCATCGCTTAAACTATCAATTATTGTCCGATCATATATATACTTCTTAAACTTCCTATCGCCGGAATCATTGACAGTAACTCGTACGATCTGATCTTGTGTATCCCGGTTGGCAACAATGATTGTCAACTTTCCATCATTATTCATAACTGCAGTTGCAGCAACTAAGTCAGACTGGCTGCTCCCAACATCGATGACCATACTATTCTTAGTAATAAATCGGCTCATTAATGACCAAACATACCACGATGGTCGCAAACGCCATTGCTGATCGTAATATGCCCAGAGACCAAGCTGCATTAATTTGCCATACTGATACCAGATATCGTGTAACGTCCAATAGGAGAGCAATGATGCGCCTTCGTTCATAGAATTAATTACAAAATCAGCTAAAAAGAATCCTCGTTCGTAAGTATCTACATCAGGATTTACGTAAGGACTAATACCATTATTCGTTCCAAATTCAGTTATAAAAAAAGGTTTTCCGGTATTACCCAGAGCATCCAATCGCTGCCGAACCCAATTGCGAATATTCACTGTATAATTGGATTGATCGATATCAAATGCATACGTATGTGAAGCTAGGATATCCATAGCGCTATCGCTGTTTTCCGCCATAAAAGTAAACCAGGTAAAATCATCGGTATCGGCTTCATCAGCGCCCACCAGTTTAATTTTATCACGCAGACCATCCTCTATCAATCGTCTATGTACAAGTTTATACATATCCAAATAGTATTGCTTCTTATTTATAGCACTGGGCGTCCAGAATCCTTGATGAGGCGGATTGGGCTCATTGGACATTGTAAGATGAGTGATACATTTATAATTGCGGACATGGAAAAGGTAGTTTAATAACGCCGTCACATTTTCAGCCCATTCATCCAGATCATTGGGAGCAGTAATCCAGTTGTTGGATTCGCTGAATGCCAGCCAATAATCACCCAGACCGTAAAGTCGATCATTACGAGCGCCCCAAATAGTGAGATTAACGTCAATGCCTAATGAATCACAAACATCAAGGTAACGATAAAGCCCCGACATTTCAGAGCTTCTGAATTTGAACTTAGCAGTATCCGTTACCTGAGCATCTGAATTGTCGTTCACAGGTTCATACCAATTGGGTAACACAAATATCCTTGCTTGGCTGAGTTTCATCTGCTTAGTTCGCTCGATGATGAGTTCCCAATCGCTCTCGGTAAGACCCTTTGATTGATTTCCATTGAACCAGAAAAAGGGGTCCCATTCTACTCCAAGCCCTTGAAAAGATTGGTTGATAATACTATCAGGATTAATTGTGATATCGATCAGTTGCTGACCTTGAACTGGAATAGTGAATCTAATAAAAAACATAATTAAAAATAGATACTTCAAATGTTTCATCATTTTTGATCTCTTCATGATAGTATGTTAAGTTACAGAAAGAATTTGCTTTGTTTTTCGTTCAAGTTACCTTGTGCTGGATAAAATATCCATTATTGTTTCACAAATAATTACTCATTGAAAATAAGATAAATGCTGTGAAAGTTCAAACAATTACTTTGAGTTATACGTAATTTATTTGTTTCTGCCACCGAATGGTCGAAGGCAGCAGAAAAAACTCACTCCGTCCCGAAGGCTTTCGGGACACCCCTTCAAGGAGGGGATGCTTCACATGGATAAGGCGAAAATTTTCGTTCCCTACAATTAGCTTGTTTGTAGGCGCGACCTGCCTGCCGGTAGGCAAGCTTTATGTCTGCGTGAACAATATCTTTTCGTTGACATAAAAGTCAACGGTTACATATATCAATATAAATTTCTTGGTCGGGGTG